>RFHT01000500.1 GCA_003696835.1 Bacteroidota bacterium | reverse complement strand
GTTTATTTTCCGGCGAGCTATCCCGATCAAATCGGGACTCCACCCCGCACTGTTTATTTTCCGGCGAGCTATCCCGATCAAATCGGGACTCCACCCCGCACTGTTTATTTTCCGGCGAGCTATCCCGATCAAATCGGAGCTGCAACTCGCATTTTTTTGTATGAGAACGCCTTTCTTTTCAGTAAGGGAGTGCATAATTACAGCTTTTCGTGTACATTTGCAAAAAATTTTTTAAAAAAATATCCTTGTCAGATCAAACAACATTCAAGTCGGGATTTGTCAGCATTATTGGCAAGCCCAATGCGGGAAAATCCACCCTGCTCAACCGCATACTGGGGCGTAAGCTGAGCATCATTACCCCCAAAGCCCAGACCACCCGCCACCGCATATTTGGCATTGACCAGGGCGAGCACCACCAGGTGGTGTATTCAGATACCCCTGGCCTGATACGCCCCAAATATCGCCTGCACCAGCGGATGATGAACTACGTGGGCCAGGCCGTGGAGGATGCCGACCTGATGATCCTGCTGGTGGCGGCCGACGAAACCTTCCCTGAAGAAGATTTGCTCAGGCTTTCGGCCAAAACACAGGTGCCCAAAATATTGACCCTCAACAAAATTGACGCCGTTGACCAGGCCAAAGCCTTCCGCCGCATGCAGGAACTGGCCGCTCAGGTGGACTTTGTGGAGGCCATTCCCATTTCGGCGCTCAAAGGGCACAATGTGGACAAGCTGCGCCAACTGGTGCTGCAATACCTGCCCGAAGGGCCGCCCTACTTCGACCCCGAGCAGATCTCCGACCGGCCCGAACGCTTTTTTGTGGGCGAAATGATACGTGAAAAGCTCTTTTTGCAGCTGCGACAGGAACTGCCCTACAGCACCGAAGTGGTCATAGACGAATTCATTGAAGCAGACGAAACAGACCCCATTGTGCGCATTTCGGCCACCATACATGTGGAGCGGCAGTCGCAAAAGGGCATGATCATCGGCAAAAAGGGCAGCATGCTCAAACGCATAGGTACCCAGGCCCGCAAAGACATAGAGGCTTTTCTGGGGCAAAAGGTATTTCTGGAGCTTTATGTGAAGGTTTCTGCCGGTTGGAAGAATAAAAACGCGTATCTTCGCGGTTTTGGATACGAATAAAGTGAGCGCTGATCTTTTGAAGAGTAGATCCTTATGGCAGGAATTGTAGCAATAGTAGGCCGCCCCAATGTAGGCAAATCCACCCTTTTTAACCGCCTGATAGAAAACCAGCAGGCCATAGTGGACAACATGAGTGGGGTTACCCGTGACCGGAATTATGGACAGGCCCGCTGGAATGGCCGCAGTTTTACGGTCATCGATACGGGAGGCTATGTGCCGGAGTCGGAGGATGTATTTGAAAAGGCCATACGCGAGCAGGTCCACATTGCCATGGAAGAAGCCGATGTGCTCATTTTTCTGGTGGATGCTCAGAGCGGCCCTACGCCTCTGGATAAGGAATTTGCCAACATGCTGCGCAGGCAGCCCAAGAAAATCGTCCTGGCCGTTAACAAGGTGGATGACAGCAAGCACTACCACGAAATGTATGATTTTTACGAGCTGGGAATGGATGAGGTGCTGCCCGTATCGGCCATCAACGGCGGAGGCACGGGCGAGCTGCTGGACCGCGTGGTGGAGCTGCTGCCCGAAGAAGGCGAGGAGGAAGACACCAGCGGCATTCCGCGTTTTGCCATAGTGGGGCGCCCCAATGTGGGCAAGTCCAGTCTGGTGAATGCCCTGCTGGGGCAGGAAGCCAATATCGTCACGCCCATAGCGGGCACCACCCGGGACAGTGTGCACACCCGCTACAAGGCCTTTGGCATGGACCTCTTCCTCATTGATACGGCCGGCCTGCGAAAAAAGGCCAAAATTAAGGAAAATGTGGAGTTTTACTCCACCTTGAGGGCCGTCAGGGCCATAGAGGACTGCCATGTGGCCCTGCTGCTGATCGACGCCAGCCAGGGGCTGGAAGCCCAGGACCTGACCATTTTTTCCCAAATTATTAAAAACAAAAAAGGTGTGGTGCTGGTGGTCAACAAATGGGACTTGATCGAAAAGGAAACCTACACGGCCCGCGACATGGCGCAGCAGATACGCGAAAAAATTGCCCCTTTCAACGATGTGCCCATCGTGTTTACTTCCACCGTAGAAAAGCAGCGCCTGCTCAAGGCACTGGAGATCGCCCTGAAAGTGTATGAAAACAAATCCCGTAAAATCCCCACCAATGAGCTGAACGACATCATGCTGGCCGCCATTGCCCGCCACCACCCCCCTTCGGTGAGGGGCAGAATTGTGCGCATCAAATACGTAACCCAAATCCCCGCCAGCGTGCCCACTTTCCTCTTTTTTACCAACCACCCCCAGCACATACGGGAGTCCTACAAGCGATACCTGGAAAATCAATTACGCGAAAATTTTTACTTTTCAGGCGTTCCGCTTAATTTGTTTTTTAGAAAAAAATAGATGCAAAATTATACCAATTATACAATTTTGCTGTAATTTGGTATCATTTTGGACATAAGCTGGCAGGATGCCAGCATACGGGGCGCTGCTGCAAGGCGAAGCTTTGGCAGCGAAAAGCTCGTATGTGTTGCTTAAGCATAAAGCATGTCTCGATACCTCAACACCATTACCAACAACCTCCAGGACGACCGCTGCGTGATCCTGCTCGGCCCTGAGATGGCCGCCACCTCTGAGGGTACGCCCCTGCAGCGCGACCTGTTTCGCTACCTCAAGGAGGAAACGAGCTTAAACATTGACCGGGATATAGAAGGCCTGATCGTATTTAAGGACAAATTCAGTGAAATAGATTTTTACTATGAGCTGGAGAAGTACTACCAGCAATACGCCACGCCTTCTCCCCTGCACCTGCAGCTGGCCGAAATACCGGCCCATCTCTTTATCAACATCAACCCCGATGTGATGCTGCGCAAGGCCTTTGAAAGCAAGGGCCTCAGCTATCACTTTGATGTGTATAACAAGGAGGAGGCCACCAAAGACGTGCCCCGGCCCACCAAAGAGCAGCCCCTCATTTACAACCTCTTTGGCTGTATTGAGCAGGAAACCTCCCTGGTGAATACCAGCTCCGACCTCTTCGACTACATTTTTTCCCTGCTCAGCGGCAGCCAGCGGCTGCCGCGTACGCTGCTCAGTACCCTGCAGTCCGCCAGAATTTTTGTCTTCCTGGGTTTCGACTTCGACAAGTGGTACATGAAGCTGCTGCTGCGCCTGCTCAATATGCACGGGGCGGCCATTCCCCTGGCAGCCGAAGCCCCCCAGCAAATAGACGAGCAAACCAAAGCCTTTTTTATCCACAATTTCGAAATGGAATTCATCGACCTGAACATTCCCACCCTGGTGGACAGCATACACAAGGCTTTCAGTGAAAAAGGCAGTGTGCGTACCCCTGGCATGGCGGCTACGCCCAATGGCAGGGCCGTAGCGGCTTCCGGCCAGGGCGGCTCCTTGCCCGAGCAGATCGTAGAGCTGCTCAAGCAGGACGAGCTGCAGCAGGTGCTGGAGCTCATGGATACGTATTTGTCTCAAATGAGGAAACAAACCGAAGATGAAGACCTGCAGGAGCAGGCCGACGGCCTGCTCAATGAGGTGATTTTGCAAACTGGCAAATACAACCGTCTGCGCAAAGAAATAGATAAAGGTACCCTGGCCAAAGACGAAAGTGAGGTGCAGATGAACAAAATCCGCGCTGCCCTGGTCAACCTGGCCAATGAAATAAAGGAGCTGGTTGCAGAATAAGCTGCCGGCCAGCTGATGCGATGCCACCGGGCATACTGTCCCCAGGCTGAAAACATGCAATCCCTCTGCCAACTGACTTATTTACACCAGACACCCAATGAAACCAAAACGCTATCCCGGTTCCAAACCCTTTACCATTGCTGAAAAAGGCTTGTTTTTTGGCAGGGAAAAAGACATTGAAGGGCTTTACAACTTTATTTGCGTTGAAAAGCTAAGCGTGCTGTATGGAAAATCAGGCCTGGGAAAGACCTCTCTGCTCAATGCAGGCGTCATTCCCATGCTGCAGGAGAAGCAGCCCTATCTCATCATTTCCCACCGTTTTGGCAGCTACCACGAGGGCATTGCCCACCCCATGCCCCTGGATAATTTTGCCCAACAGATAAAAAGCGATTACCCCCAAAGTTTCCTCAATGAAATTCAGAGCGAAAACATTTCCCTCTGGCAGCACCTCAAAAACCACGAACTGGCCCATCCCGACAAAAACGGCGTGCTCATCATCAGCGACCAGTTTGAGGAACTCTTTACTTACCCCAGAGGCATAGAGGAATTTGGCGAAGAACTGGCGCGCCTGCTCAGCGGCAAGATGCCCGCCGATTTCAGGCAGGCCCTGCGCGACAAAATGGAAGCCCAGCCCGACTGGCTGACCGACGAACAGTGGGAGTTTCTCAAAAGGCCCCTGCGTCTCAAGGTGTTGTTTTCCATACGCTCCGACAAAATGAGCCTGCTCAACCGCCTGGCGCCCTACGTACCGCACATATTGCGCGACTGCTACGAGCTCATGCCCCTCACACGTGAACAGGCCGAGTCGGCCATTGTGAAGCCCGCCACTGCCGATGGGGACTTTGCCTCTTCCTGTTTTTCCTACACCCGCGAATCACTGGACAAAATCCTCGACTACCTCACCCAAAATGGCGAAAAGCCTGTGGAGTCCTTTCAGCTTCAGATTTTGTGTCAGTATGTGGAGGAAAACCTGGTGATTCAGAAACAGGATACTTCCATCAGCCCCGAAGACCTGGGCGACCTCGAAAGCATATATCAAAACTACTACGACCACCACATTTCCAGGCTGGGCAGTGAAGAGGAGCAGCGGGCGGTCAGGGTATTTATAGAAGAAGGTTTGATTTTTGAAAAAGAAGAGCGCCGTCTCAGCCTGTACGAGGGGCAAATTTTTAGCACCTACCAGCTGAGCGAGGAGCTGCTGGGGCGTCTGGTCAATACGCATTTGATTCGCGCCATACCCGACAGCACGGGAGGTTTCTCCTACGAAATCAGCCACGACACCCTGGTGGGCCCCATTTTGCGCTCCAAAAAACGGCGCAAGGCCGCCGAAGAGGAGGCCGAAGCCCTGCGCAAGGCCGAAGAAGACCGCCTCCAGCGCATACAGGCCCAGGCCAAAAGGCGCAGGCGCCTCATCGTGGTGGCAGCCTCCACGGCCGGCATCATCCTGGTGCTGGTAGCAGCCCTGGGCTGGACGCTCGGCCTCAACAGACAGCTGGCCGAGGAACGCGAAAAGGCCCAGAAAGCCGCCCGCTCGGGCGAGCTCATCATCAAGTCTATGCAGATGCAGGACGATGCCACCGTGGCCCTGCGGCTGGCCCAAAAAGCCTACGAACTGGCCCTGGGCAACCCCGCTATACTCGACATCATTGGCCAGTACTATGCGGGCAACACCTTCTACAAGCAAGCTTATCTGCAGCGCCTGGGCATAGGCGCCGTGGCTTTTGCCCCCGACAACCAGTACCTGCTCACGGGCTGCGACGACCACACGGCCCGCCTGTGGAGCCTCAAAGGCCAGGAGGAGCAGGTATTCAGGGGCCACAAAGGCCCCGTGAAGGTCGTGCGCTTTTCACCCAAAGGCGACCTGGTGCTCACGGCCAGTACCGACAAAACGGCCCGTCTCTGGCGCCGAAGCGACGGCCAGCTACTCCAAACCTTCACCGGCCACACCAACACCATTTATGCCATCGATTTCTCACGGGGCGGTGATACCGTGCTCACTGCGGGCCGGGACGGCCGTGCACACCTCTACAAGGTAGCGCCCGAAGCAGGCGAAACCCCGCCCTTCCGGGTGCTGGAAGGGCACGAAGATATGATACTGGCCGCCAGTTTTTCTCCCGATGGCAACTATGTACTCACCGGCAGCCGCGATGGCAACATCAAATCCTGGAACCTCCGCAACAGAAGGGTGAGAACCTTCCAGACCCTGGATGCAGCCATCAATTGTTTTGCCTTCTCGCCCAACAACCGCAGCATTCTGGCCGGTACTGACGACAACCGCATTGTAGAATGGGACCTCTCCACTGGCAATATTACCCGGGAATACACCCCTCACGATGCAGACGTCGCCTTTATTTCCTTTTCCCCTACCGGCGATACCATCCTCTCCGGCAGCCTGGACAAAAACGTGTTGCTTTGGAAAATATCTCCTGCACAGGACCAGAAATTTAGGGTATTGGCCCGCCTGCGCGGCCACACCGACTTTCTGCGCTCAGGTACCTTTGCCTCCAACGGCCAGTACATCCTCACTGCCAGCAACGACCGCTCGGCCAAGGTGTGGAACCTCCGCCACGAGGAGATCGGCAAGCTGAACCTGCCTGCCTTCCGCGACTCCAGCCTCTATCTCACTCCCGATGAACAATATCTGCTCGTCGGGCAGGCATCGGGCCGCATGCTCATGCTGGGCATGCCCCGGGGCGATACCCTGCAGCTGTGGGATGCCCACACGCAGGCCGTGCGGGCCATTGCCTATTCTGCTGCTTCGCGGGGAGGGCAAAGCGCCTTTCTCGTTACCGGCGGCAAGGACAGCACGGCCATTCTCTGGCAGCTGCGGCCCCGGACCAGCCGCAAAATTGCCACCCTGCTGGGGCACACCGGCGAAATTACCTCTGTAGATACTTACTTTGACGAGCAGAGCAAGCAGCAGCTCGTACTTACCGGCAGTGCCGACGGTACGGCCATACTGTGGGACGAACAGGGCAGGGCCCTGCGCACCTTCAGTGGGCACAACGGCCCCCTTACCCGGGTGGCTTTCAGCCCCGACGGCTTCCGCATACTCACGGCGGGCACCGACCGCAGTGTCAAAGTGTGGGTGTGGGCCAGTGGAGAAATGGAGCACGACTTCAGCGGCCATGCCAAGTCCGTGCTGGATGCCTGTTTTTCTCCCGGTGGGCGATATATCCTCAGTGGTAGTGCCGATAAAACAGCCCGGCTGTGGGACCTGCAAACTGGCAGGGAAGAAGCCAGTTTCAAAGAGCATCAGGGAGCAGTCAATAAAGTGGCCTTCGCCCCGGATGGCAACAGCCTGCTTACGGCCGGCACCGACCGCCTCGTCATTCAGTGGACTCCCGGCGGGCGCATCATGAAAAAGGTGAAAGTGCACGAAGGCCGGATCATCTTCCTGGGGTATTCCGATGATGGAGGCAACATCCTTACTGCCGGCAGCAAAGGCAGGGTGCAGATTTCTTACACCTTGCTAGAATCCCTGCGCAAAAGCGACATCGACACCCTCAGCACCGTACAGCAACTGCAGTTTGGCATTCTGGACGAAAGCGAGCTAGAGGATTATAGCCAGATTCCCCGGGAAGACATACGGGCTTATGCCTACTGGTACATGCAAAAAACCGATCAGTCGCCCAGCTCCGACCGCCTGGTATATCTGCAAAAAGCCAGTGAGCTTTTTAGGCATGTACTGGCCAGGCTGGCATCCCCCACCTGCCAGAAGCAGGACCGCTACGAAATGGGGCTGGTGTTTGTAGATATGCTGGAAACCCACCTCTACCTCAATGACGAAAACCTGATTGCTGCCATCACGTCCACGGCCGATTCCATTCAAAAATACGCCCCTGAGCTGCAGGAGCAGGCCCTGCCTTTTGTATATGCGGCTTATTTGCTCAGGGATAGCACCCGTGCTGATTCCCTGTATGATACGTTTCGGCAGAACGCGGGCGAGCTGCCCCGGCAGGTACAGCAAAAAGTATGGCTGATGGGCAAGCTGGCTCAAATTTCCGACCGCTTCAAAACGGAGTTTCCCGGCCAGTCGGTAGCCCCCCTGGAAACGGCCATAGAAAGCATTAGCCAGGACTTGCTGCCGGCCAGCTTGCTGGCCACCGAAAACCGGCGTACCCAAAAAGATATGCAAGAGGGGGAAGCCCCCGCAGGGCATGAACAATGGATACAAACGGCAGACTATTTTGTGGCCCTGGCCCAACAAACCGGCAAGCCAGAGCTGAAGGAGCTGTATTTGCTCAATGCCCTGAAACTGTATGAACAGCTGCCTTTTGAAAGTGTTTCGGAAAAAATATTTGATGTATATAAAGAGCTGGGTTACCTCTACGTTTCGGCCAGTGGGCTGGAAGAGCAGTTGACCCGCTTGCTCGAACAACCCGAATACAGCAATTATTTGCGCAAAAAAGGCATAATTGGCACCCATTTCAGCCTTTTCAATGCCTATTTGCTCACTTACCAGCCCGAAAAGGCCCTGGAGTTTATCCGGCGGGAGTATCCCCCCGAATTTCTGGCCCAACTCCGCCCCCTGTTGGATGCTTACCTGCAGTACTGGCGGCAGCGAGGCGCCAATGCAGAAGCTCACCGCGGCCAAACGCAAAAACTCAACCCCACAGCAGCAGAGGAAGGGTAGGGGAGAGGATGCAGGATGTTGATTAGCCACTTAGATCACTTAGGGCACGAAGGAGGGCACGAAGCCAGCAGTGGTAAGGTTTGAGGATGCAGGTCGAAGATGCCTTTAAGGTACTGGAACGCAGTGGAAGTCCCATAGGG
>RFHT01000063.1 GCA_003696835.1 Bacteroidota bacterium | reverse complement strand
TTCTAATATCGTCATGCCCATTTTTTACGCTATAAATATACGCATTCCGGCAGGCTAAAAACGCATAGCGCTCCCATTTTCGTGCCAAAGGGGAGGACAGCTTGAGCCACCTCCTCTCAGTGGCCTAAGAGGCTCATCCATCAGCTCTCTGCAGCTTGCCCCCCCTGTGGGATTTCCTCTTCCCTCCACTTGTCGTATTTCGGCTTTCATGACGGACTTTGCTCCCTTTGTTACATTTTTGAATAAATGTTGGGGAAAAATTCAAACCTTTTGGCGTTCTTTGCCGTTCTGAGAGTGGAAACTGCGAACATTTTCAGAGTTTCCGAGGTTTTTAGACATGAAAAGACCCCTCAATGGACATCAAAGAACGAATTTTGGCCCAGGCCAGTGAGTTGTTTATGCGTTATGGCATCAGGAGTGTGAGCATGGACGAAATCGCAAAGGCGCTGGGCATATCTAAGAAGACGATCTATCAATACTTTCACAACAAGGCGGCCATTGTATATGAGGTAACTCTGGCCCACTTTGAAGCGGAGGAGCAGATGCAGCTTGAGCTTTCAAAGCAGGCCGAAAACGCCCTGGAAGAGCTTACCCTACTGATACCATACCTGATTCGTTCGTTTAAGGAAATTCCCACTCAGCTCATTTTCGAGTTACAAAAGTATTACCCGAAAGCCTGGCAGCTGTTTGAACGCCACAAGCAAGCTTTTATACTGGTGAAAGTGCGCGAAAACCTCGAGCGGGGCATACGCGAGGGGCTGTACCGCGCCAACATTCCGGTGGAGCTGATGGCGCGCATACGCTTGGCCCACATCGACGCCGGGCTCAGTCAGGAGTTGTTTCCCCCTCAGGAGTTTGACCACGGGGAGGTGCAGCTCCAGATGTTTGAGCTGTATATGTACGGCATTGTATCGGACAAAGGCCGTGCCCTGCTCAATACCTACATGAACAAAGTTCCCCAACAAATAGGTAAAAAAGAATGATGCAATACCCTACAATTATGATCAACACCCATTATTTGTTTCGCGATGGCATTATTTGGGTGCTGCTGTGTGTGTTCAGCCCGCTGGCGGGCATGGCGCAGCAAGCACACCAGATGGACCTGGAGGCCTGTATCGCGTATGCCCTGGAGCATAACCGCGACCTGCAAAATGCCCGTTTTGACGTGTATATAGCCGAAAGGCGGGCCAAGGAGCTACTGAGTGCGGGCCTGCCCCAGGTGAATTTGCAGGCAGATGTGATGAACAATTTCAAGCTGCCTGTTTTTATCATTCCCTTTCCCGACCCGGCCACGGGCGAAATCCGGCCCACGGAGTCGCAGTTTGGCCTGCCCTGGCAGGCCAGTGCGGGGGTGAGCCTTTCACAGCTGGCCTTTGACGGCACCTACTTCATCGGGCTGAAAGCCGCCCGGGAGTCGTCGGAGCTGTGGGAAAAGGACCTCAAGCGCAACCAGGAAGAAACGGCCCTGGCCGTTTCCAAGGCCTATTACCAGACCCTGATTGCCCGGGAAATGCTGCGGCTGCTAGAGGCCAACATCAGCCGGGTGGAGGAGCTCCAGCGCGAAACCCGCATCCTCCATCAGGAGGGCTTTGCCGAAAAGATTGACGTGGAGCGGCTGGAGATCAACCTCAACAACCTGCGCCTGGAGCTTAGCAAAGCCCAGCAAGGCGCCCAGTTGGCCGTCGATTTGCTCAAATTCCAGATGGGCATGCCTGTAATGGAGGAACTGCGCCTGAGTGAAGAGGTATCGGAGGTAGCCATTAGGCCGGCAGGGCTGGAAGACCCTGCTGCATTTGCCATCAGCCAGCGCATAGAATACGATATTTTACAAACCCAAAAACAACTGGAAACCTACAACCTGCAGCGCTATAAAGCGGGCTATCTGCCCACCCTCTATGCCACGGCCAACTATGCCTGGAACACCCAATGGGATGCTGGGCAGAACTTTGAGTACTACGTGGGCGCGGTGGGGCTGCGGCTTTCCTTTCCCATTTTTGACGGCACCCGCAAGCGCCAGCAGGTGATGCAATCCAAACTGGCCCTGAAAAAAATTGACAACAATTTTGTACAGCTCGAAAACGGCATCAGGCTGGAGCTGAAGCGTACCCGGGCCCGCCTGCAGGACGCCTACAACAACATTGAGCGCTACCGCCAAAACCTGGAGCTGGCACGCAAGGTGTACAAGGTGGCCGGGCTCAAGTACAAGGAGGGTGTGGGTTCCAGCCTGGAGCTCAAAGATGCCGAAAGCGAGCTCAAGCAGTCGGAGTCCAGCTACCTCAATGCCCTGCTGGAATACCTCATGGCCAAAGTAGAGTACGAAAAAGCCCGTGGGGCTTTTGCCAAATACCATCAATAACCCCAACATATTCAACTTCAAAACAAGACACCCAAAAGATATGAATATCATGAATCGATACTTTTTCTCTCTGCCGGTTCTGGTGCTGGCCCTTTTTGTGGCCGGCTGCGGAGCCCAGCAAAACGAAACCCTGGAGGCCAAACAGGCCAAACTCAAAAAGCTCAATAATGAGATGGTTCAACTCAAACGCCAGATTCAGGAACTGGAAAAAGAGATTGTGCAAATGGACCCCAGCCTGGCCAAAGGCGAAAAGAAAACAGTGGTATTGGCCAAAACCCTCAAGCCCGGCCCCTTCCTGCACTTTATTGAAGTACAGGGAACTGTAGAAGCCAACCAAAACATTGCCATTAGCCCCCAGGTGGGCGGCAGCATTGTGCACATAGCCGTAAAGGAAGGCCAGCAGGTACGTGCCGGGCAGGTGCTGGCCCGTGTGGACGACGCCATCATGCAGCGAAACATTGAGGAAGTAAAAACCTCCCTGGAACTGGCCACCATTATGTACGAAAAGCAAAAAAACCTCTGGGAGCAGGAAATTGGCACGGAAGTGCAATACCTCACAGCCAAAAACCAGAAGGAAAGCCTGGAGCGCAGGCTCAAAACCCTGGAGGAGCAATGGGACAAAACCAACATCAAGGCGCCTATTTCGGGCACAGTGGATGAAATTATGGTGAAAATAGGCGAAACCGTTTCGCCAGGCTACCCAGCTTTCCGCATTGTGAGCAGCCGCGACCTCAGCCTCAAAGCCAAGGTATCAGAGGCCTACATCCCCTACGTCAAAAAGGGCGACCGGGTAAAGCTCTACTTCCCCGTGCTGGACAAACAGCTGGAGGCCAGGGTGAGCGTGGTAGGCCAGTCCATTCACCCCGTTGACCGCAGCTTCGACGTAGAGGTAAAGCTGCCCGACGATCCCAGCTTTAAAGCCAACATGTACGGCCAGATCTCCATTAACGACCGCAAGCTCGATGATGCCATTGTCATTCCCATGAACGTGGTGCAGAAGTCGGAGCAGGGAGCCTTTGTATTCGTGGCCGAGCAAGAGGACGGCAAATGGGTGGCCCGCAGGCGCATGATCCAGACCGGCCTGAGCAATGACGGCCAGATTGTAGTAAGCCAGGGCCTCAAGGATGGCGACCGCCTCATCATCATGGGGGGCAATAACCTCAGCAACGGACAGGAAGTCGTGCTGGAAGAAGGAGCTTAATCGCCTTTATCTGTTTCCGTTTAACTACCACTAAGGAATTGTCATCATGAAAAATAAATTCAGAGAGTTTCCCATATCCAGCTGGGCCATCGACAACCGGACCACCATTTTTCTGCTCACCATTCTCATTACGGTAGCCGGGCTGGTGGCTTTTCGCAGTTTACCCAAGGAAAACTTCCCCGAAATTGCCTGGCCCGTTATTTATGTGTCCACTCCCTACCCAGGCACTTCGCCCCAGGACATAGAAAACCTCGTAACCCGCAAAATTGAAAAAGAGCTCAAAGGGCTGGAAGGGCTGAAAGAAATCAACAGTACCTCTATCCAGGACTTTTCTTCCATTTTTGTGGAATTTGAAACCGATGTAAACCTCGAAGAGGCCAAGCTGGACGTGCAGGACGCCGTGGACCGGGCCAAAAGCGAGCTGCCCAATGACCTGCCCGCCGACCCCATGGTCATCGACATCAACCTGTCGGAAATTCCCATTATGTTCATCAATGTATCGGGCAATTACGACAACGTAACCCTCAAGCGCTATGCCGAAGACATCAAGGAGGAGCTGGAAAAGATGGGCGAAATTTTGCGCGTAGATATTGTGGGGGCACCTGAGCGGGAAATACAGGTAAATGTGGACCTCTACAAAATGCAGGCGGCCAATGTTTCCTTTAGCGACATTGAAAACGCCATTGCAGGCGAAAACGTCATCATCTCAGGAGGCGAAATCAAGCTAAAAAACCAGAAAGTGGCCGTGCGCGTCAACGGAGAATTCCACTCGGTGCAGGATATTCAAAACATCGTGGTGCGTTCCGGCAGGGGCAACATTGTGTACCTCAAAGACATAGCCGAAGTGGTGGATGGCTTTAAGGAGGCGGCCAGTTTTGCCCGCCTCAACGGCGAGTCGGTCATTACCCTCAACGTCATCAAAAAAGCCGGCGAAAACCTCGTGGATGCCAGCGACAACATCCGCCTTATCCTGGATGAGATGAAAGCCAAACGCTTTCCCGAGGACCTCACCGTGCTCATCTCCGGAGACCAGTCGGTGATGACGCGCAACACCCTCAACGAGCTGACCAACACCATCATCATCGGCTTCATTCTGGTGACCATTGTGCTGATGTTTTTCATGGGCATACGCGATGCCCTCTTTGTGGGGTTGGCTGTGCCGCTTTCTTCCTTTATTGCCTTTGCCATCCTGCCCGCCCTGGGCTTTACGATGAACCTCATTGTGCTCTTTTCTTTCATTCTGGCTATGGGCATAGTGGTGGACAATGCCATTGTGGTGATCGAAAACACCTACCGCATTTTCCATGAAGGGGAGTTACCGCTCAAACTGGCCGCCAAAAAGGCGGCCGGCGAGGTAATCGGGCCGGTTTTTGCCGGCACCCTCACCACGGTTTGCCCCTTTCTGCCCCTGCTCTTCTGGGGAGGGCCCGTGGGTGAGTTTATGGGCTTCATGCCGGTAGTGATGATCATTACCCTCTTTGCTTCCCTGTTTGTGGCTTACGTCATCAATCCGGTTTTTGCGGTGAGTTTTATGAAGCGGAATACCGAAACCCCTGTGGTCAAACACCGGCAGGTACTCATCTATACCGGTGCAGCTGCGGCCCTGAGCATCTTCTTCCACCTCATCAGCATACCTGCCCTGGGCAACATCATGCTGTTTATGGCGGTGTTTGTTCCCTTGTATCACTATGTGTTGAAGTGGGCCATTCACTGGTTTCAGCAGCGCATGCTGCCCGCCGTAAAGGGGAGCTACCGCAGCCTCCTGGCCTGGTCGCTGGAAGGCCGCAGGCCCTATGGGGTGATTGCCGGAGCGGTGCTGTTTCTCTTTCTCGTAGGGGCACTGGTAGGAGCCAGCGACATCAAGTACGTCATGTTTCCCGAAACCCAGCCCAACTTCATTTATGTGTATAATGAGCTGCCCACCGGCACCCGCATTGAAGTAACCGACTCGGTTACCCGCATCATAGAGGCACGCGTCAATGAGGTGCTGGGCCCGGATAATCCCGATGTCAAAGCTGTGATCACCAATGTGGCCATTGGGGCAGGCGATGTGAAGTCATTCGACCAAAACAGCTCCAAGCCCAACAAGGGCAAGGTAACGGTGGAGTTTGTGAGCTTTCGCCACCGCAAAGGCCCCCGCAGCACCCGCCAGATCATGAATGAGGTGCGCGACAACATGCCCGACATACCCGGAGCCAAAATTACCGTAGGCTACGACGAACAGTCGCCTCCGGGCAGCTCTCCGGTAGAAGTAAAGCTCACCGCTGAAGACTTCGGCCAGCTCATGCAGGTGGGCGAAGGGCTGTACAGCTACCTCGACTCAGTGGACATTCCCGGGGTGGAAAACCTCAAGTGGGATGTGGACGAAAAACGCCCCGAACTGCTCATCAACATCGACCGCGAAAAAGCGCGCGAGCTGGGCATGAGCAGCGGGCAGATCGGCATGGCCCTGCGCACCGCCCTCTTTGGCAAGGAGGTTTCCAAGCTTCGCTCCAATGAAGACGATTACGAAATTGTGCTGCGCCTGGACGAACGCTACCGCAACGACATAGCCAGCCTGCTCGATATGCGCGTCACCTACATGGATCAAAGCATTGGCAGGTTTAAGTCGGTGCCCATCTCGGCCGTGGCTGGCTTTGAATATACCACTGCTTATGGGGGGGTGAACCGCAGCGACCTGAACAAGTCCATTACCATCAGCTCCAACATCCTCACTGGTTACAATGTAAACGATGTGAATGCAGAGGTGGAATACTGGGTGGAAGAGTTTAAAAAGAAGGCGGTTTATACCCCGGCTGTAGATATAGAGGTAGGGGGAGAAACCAAAGACCAGGCCGAAGAGGGCCAGTTCCTGGCCGGAGCCTTTGCAGCAGCTATTCTGCTCATCTTTATGATTCTGGTCACGCAGTTCAACTCTTTCAGCAGCGTACTCATCATCATGAGCCAGGTGCTGCTCAGTATCATGGGGGTGTTCATCGGGCACCTGGTTACTGGCATGGACTTCTCCGTGGTGCTCTCCGGTGTGGGCCTGGTGGTGCTGGCCGGTATTGTGGTGAATAATGGCATCATTTTGCTGGACTTCTTCCAGATTCTCCAGCGGCAGGGCATGCCCCTGAAGGAGGCCATTATTGAAGGGGGAGCCATCCGCTTTACGCCGGTGCTGCTCACGGCCTCCTCTACGGTGCTGGGGCTGGTACCCCTGGCCCTCAGCTTCAACATCAACTTTGGCACCCTGCTCACCCGCCTGGATCCGCAGATCTTCTTTGGCGGCGACAGTGCCGTGTTCTGGGAACCCTTCTCCTGGTCGGTGATTTACGGCCTTTCCTTTGCCACCATCATTACGCTGGTGATTGTGCCGGTGATCTACTACGTGGTGAAGCGGGGCGAAGCCCGGCTGATGAGGGCCCTCGGCCTGGGCCGCCTGCTCGACGATGAGCCGCATAACAGCACCAATGGTCAGGGCCGCGAAGAAGACCTCATTGATCTGGTAGGGGAAAAGGGATAGGCCTGCTGCGGCCTGTCTGCCAACGGGCACATAGCTGATGTTCAGCTAGGTGCCCGTTTGTTTTGGGGCCCGGGATGGGTGTGTGGGAAAAACTTTGTGGATACAGCAGATGCAAACTGCTGCAGGCCGTTCATGATGGTGTGCGAGCCCTCCCTTGCCCCCTAGCTTCAGCCCGGGGCCATTTCCGCTTTGCTCCATCCAAAACGAGTAAAACAAGCTGCAAGATTATCCAACTTTTTTCCTATTTTCCTGCCATATCATTCAACCCCACTGCTATGAAACATTTCTCTATTTCGCTGGGCAAATTATTTGGCATACCCACCAGCAT
>RFHT01000499.1 GCA_003696835.1 Bacteroidota bacterium | reverse complement strand
TGCGAACCTTCAACTCCCCTCCTTAGGCCCCGAGCGAGCGGCGTGGCGGGATAAGGAGGGGCCGGGGGGTGGTTGACAAAAACAAAGTTTCATGTATGCTCAATGAAGGCACTTGGGGCATTCCCCCTTTTTTGCAGCAGGTATATGCTGTATTAAAATAACTATTCTTCTCAATAAATCAGCTTCCTGTTTCAGAAAAGTTAGTAAGAGGCTTCTGGCTTCTGTAAACAAGGAAATACGATTCTTATTAGAAAAATGCCTGAGACTATCCCGAACTCACGTTAAAAAAAGGGCTCTTCCAAAGAAAAGCCCTTCTACGTCGGAAAAGTAGGTATCGTACTTTACTCTACCGAATCGTTCTGCATGGTGTCTGCTACTGCCTGCTGAAGGCTGTCAGCGAGACTGTCCACCTCCATAGCGGCTTCAGTCTCTTCGGCAGTACTTTCTACGGCAGACTCTTCTTCGGTCTGCTCGGTGCTGCTCCCATTGCATGCAAAAAGCATCAAAGAGCAACCAAATGCGAAAAGAAAAAACTTCTTCATTGTTGATGTGTTGAGAGTTGAACCATTTAATTTTCCATGTACACGGCCATAAATGGCTGTGTGAACGATCATTAGACGCACAAGTTGACCTAAAAGTCATTACGCGCTGCAATTTTAGTAATTTTTTTGATAAATTTCTTCCAAACTGAGAGATTTTATCATTTCTACGAAATTTACCAGATGTGCTACCATGATGTCCCATATCAATTTACCTTTTTCAGCTGAGGCTTGGGTGGGGTCGCCCAGCACGCCATTTTCTGAGATGCGCCGGGTATGTACATACCAGGGCAGGCCACGTTGTGAGCTGAAGTTTAGGTAGGGTACCGAAAAAGAAGGGGTCATAGGGCGAGCCAGGTCCATGCGCACCAGTTGCGGCCTGGTCGCCAGGGCCGTGCTGGTTTCAATTTCACCTGCATGCACATCGTTGGGGGTGCTGCAGAGTTTTTCTATATCAATATCGCTGCTTTCTCCCGTATCCACACAGGTAAAAATGCCCGTGTCGCGGTTGATCATTTGGGCAGCATAGTTGAGCGTAGGCTTATTATCTCCATGCCCGTTGATGATAATGAGTTTTTTGATGCCATTTCTGGCCAGGCTGAGGCCGATGTCATAGACAAATTGTGACAAGCTTTCGTTTCGTACACTGAGGGTGCCGGGAAAGTCGTCGTGGTGGTAGGAGACGCCATAGGGAATGAGGGGTAGCACCAGTGGCCTGGGCGCTGTGCAGGCCGCCGCCACGCATTTGGCCAGGTATTCGGCATCAAAGGCGTCTATATCCATGGGCAGGTGGGGGCCGTGCTGCTCAATTGCCCCTACCGGGAGCAGGGCCGTATCGGTATTTTTGAGGCGCGCTTCTGCTTCGGGCCAGGTGAGTTCACCCCAAAGAAAAGAAGGACTGCCCGCTGGCAGGGCATGCGGATGGGGCTCAAAGGGATAGGGGGTCAAAAAATCAGCCGATTTTTGCCAGGAATACGGTTTCCACTTTCCCTTTTTTCTATACAACACCTCCCGTGCATATTGCTGAAATATTTCGAGCAGGGGCCTGCGGAGTTCAATGGGAATGTCCCAGGGCCTGGCCCGCAGGGGGTCAAAGCGCAGGCTTTTCACTTCAGCATGGGGAGCCAGCACGGCCTGCTCAGCAGCCGGAAGTTGGATCAGCCCTTTTTCTGCCAGCAGGTACAGCAGGTGGGTGGCGTCGGTGCCCAGTTGTTTCACGCCCTTGCGGGCCAGGGCCTGCAAGCACTCCTCCACCTGGGCCTCGCTGTAGCCACATGCCTGGGGGTCTGCACCCAGGGCCATGAGCATACCGGTAATTCTTCGGCATTTCTCACACCTGCCACAGGGATGTATGCGCCCGTCGGCAGGGTCCTTGTGAGCAGCATGGCAGGAAAGCTGCTGGCGCTGCAAATCCGGATAACGACCTACCAGTATCTTAAGGATGAGTAGCTCAGAGAGAGGCCGCAAAATGGAAAACTGGCTGATGCTCCATCCTTTTTTCAAAAAATAAGCCGAAAGCGCTTCGTCAAAAAACCTGCTTTGGTCGTACAGCCCATCGTAGTGGGGTATGCCTTCGAACTGTTCTCTTCGGGTAGTATCGTACTCATTGCCAATGAGCAACCTGCCAATTTTGCGTTTGCGCATAAGCGGCAAAACGCCAAAGAGAAATACAGCCACTGTCCACAGGCGTATGGGATAATCGTCGCTGCGGATGTCGGCAAAGTTTGGGCGAATGAAAGGCATCTGCCGCAGGGCCCAGCTGAATATGCGGTCGGAGTTGGTCCACACCCGGGCGGTATGGGGGTCCTGGCTTTTGAGGTACTTAAAGGCATTGACAGCCGTAAACCAGTGCCTGCCCGACTCGTTGACAAAAATGGGGTGAACTTCTGCCCCCACCTCCTTGAGCAATCCATAGCCAAGCAGGCTGTCTTTGCCTCCACTGGAGAGTACACAATGGCGGTGTTTGTCGGTTTGCCAGTGCTGCCAGCCGGGAGGCGGAAGCTGGGAAGAAGATACAAAGCTGATTTCGGCCTGGGTGTATCGCCTGAGCTTGCGGGGAGCAACAGCCGCTTTCAGCCCGGGCTTTAAGAAAGGGTTTTCTTTCCAAAGGATTTTGTTCACATAAATCTCTCTGGAGGTGTTTTCCACCATCTGCCTGATAAAGCGTTTGTCCAGGGTATCAAAAAGGCCATGAAACACCATCTGCCTGCAAAAAAGCCCGTAGTTAAACGCCAGTTGGGCAGTGATCATGGCAGCGAGGTTATGGGCCTGGGGGTCAGCAGGATCAAAAACGGCTTCTTCATAGGTATAGATGAGCTCGTTTTGCGTCTCTGTACCCTGGGCGTAAATGCGGTATGGCGCAATAATGCGCTTTTTTTCTACCTGCACGGGGCCTACTTCCAGGCGGTCCCATACCAGCAGAGGGGATAAAACGCCCATGTTTTCAGTTGAATGATTCATGCTTTTCTTCCGGTTAATATAGCTACATACCTGTCTTTTTCGAGGGCTTGTTGCTGGTGTTTTTCAATCAGGGCAACCAGCCCTGCCGTAGCAGCGGGCAATACGTGTATGCCCTCTTTTTCCTTGAGCAACTTGGAGAACTGCATCATTTTTTTGTCGCTGATATTGGCCGCAAAGCCCTGGCTTTGCTGAATGGCATCCAGGGCCCAGTCTCCGTCAAAGGCGTGCCAGTTGATCAGGGGCTCGTTGGTATGCGTTTCGCGTATGCTGTGGGGAGGAAGGTCCTGGCAGGTGGCACTGCCGTTTACCCACGAACAAACGATGGGGTTTTTGTTAAAAGAAGAGCCCGCCACCATGCGGGGAATGCGGGAGGTTTTGCCCCGGCGATACAGGCGCACAAAGCCCTTGTAAACGCCGGCCAGCACCGTGCCGTTGGATACCGGCGAGGCCAGTATGCGGGGTGCATCGCGCAGCTCGTCATAGATTTCAAAAGCTATTTCGCCGTAGCTCTGAAGCTGAAGCAGGGTGTTGTGTCCGCCGGGGTTAGCGTCATACCACTCGTGTGCCTCAGCACAACGCTGGGAGGTTGCCACAGCCGTCTCGTAATCGCCCGCAACGCGGTGGATGCGGGCACCCATAGCCTGCATTTCAGCAATTCTGCGGGTGTGGTAGGCAGCAGGCAGGTAAATGTTGCAGCTCAGGCCGGCTATTTTGGCCGCAAATGCCGTAGCCACCCCATAGTTTCCGCAGGTAGCCACTGTGATGGTATCAAACCCCCTGCGAAGGGCGTCCATACACTGGGCAAATGCGATGCGGTCCTTGTGGGTACCGGTGGGGTTTCCCCCTTCAAACTTGAGGTAAAGCTGTCGAAGGTCAAACTCCCGCTCCAGGTTGCGCGCCCGTATGAGCGAAGTATCGCCTACCTCTGAATCCATATAGTCTTCAAATGCTTCGAGTTTCTTTGAAATTTCCAGGTCTGGCATGTGTTCTTTAAATTACCATTGAGCGGCTCTTAGACGCACTGATGTGCTGATTTGTCACCTCTTGGCTAAGTGATTTGAAAAAATAAAAAAATTCAGACTTGGCAGCCCAAATATGGGTCTATCCTTTGAAATAAGCCGAAATTTTTCCTTTTTTGATGCTTTGATTGCCCAAAACCACTATGGAAAAACTCCTGCCTCGTTATGCTGAATTTTGTACACACTTGCACCACACCATAGACGAAGTTTGGGGCAGCCGCACCTATCCGCAATATTTGAAGCTATTGGCCACCCACGCCCAAAGTGTGTGTGAGGGCATGCTGGCCCTGGGCGACTTTGCCGCTGCTTTTGTGGCTGAACCCGAACAAGTGCCCTATGGATATTATCGATTAAACTATGTATGGCCGGAGCAGGCCAAAGCCTTTCTCATCCTTTGGCGCGATGTGCTGTTTGAAGCCCAGAAAGGCCACATTTTGCAGGCCGAGGGCAGGCTGAAGGCCGAAGTGCCCGCCAGGTACCGGCAAATTGCCGGAGAAAAGCTCAAACAGGCTGCCCGCGAACTGCAGGCATTTTTTGAGGAAGAGCTGCCCCCGGAAAAAGAACAGCAAGCCCATATAGCCCGCTGGCGGCTGCAAAAAAACCCCTGGCCGGTGTTCAAAGAGCAACTCCAACGCCTGAGCCAGCAGTGCCAGGATATCCAGCAGCAGTACCTGCAACTCAAAGAAATCGTCGAACTTTTTGATCGCATACGCCAGCACGTGCAAACTGCCATGGCATTCTGCGAAAAAGAAATCCTGGAATTTGAGCAGCAGGCCAAACATATCATAGAGGATATCAAACAACAGTTTGAGGAAAATTCCTCCTCCAAGTTTGGAAAGATCAGTGCCAAACTGGAAGACTTTGACAACTTTGAAAACCTGCCCCATCACCTCAATGTGTTTTCCCAGCAGGTGGAAGAGGCCATTGAGGAGATTCCAGAACGCATGCAGGTGGTTGTAGCTACTTTAGGAGGCCTGGTACAATACAAAGAAATTTCCTTCCGCCGGGCTGTGAGGCTGTGGGAGGAGTCCAAGCTCATGCCGCTGATGTATGAGATATGGGAGGTGACGGAAAATGCCCGCAGCAGCATCGGCATGGGCCTGGTAAATATACGCAACCGCGCCGCCCTGCTGGCCGCAGAGGCGGCCGAAGAAAAAAGCCCCGAAATCAGCCTAGAAGACATGGTCCAGCCCATACAGCTGTTTGTGAACAAAGTAAGTAGCTGGAAAAAAGAGCTGGCCAAACAAAAAAAAGAAGTAAATCTGCGCCTCAGGCAGGAGTTTTTGCTCTCGGCCATCTACAAGCAGGAAGAAGAGTTTCTGCCTTTGCCCCTGCAGTCCGCCATCCGCAACCTGGCCGAAAACCAAAATGAATTTCTCGAAGAAATATGGAGCTGGACCCAACACCAGGTGGCAACTGTGCGCAAGCTCATCCAGAAGGTGGAAAAAGAGGAAAGCCTTAGTACCTCCGAAAAACTGGTGCACTTTATCCGCAACTGGAGCATGGATGAGACCAACCACGACTACAACGCCATTTTCCAAACCCGGGGCTACATAGGGGAATCTTTCTGGGTAGGGCGAAAAGCGGAGCTGGCACATATAGAAAAGCTCATCCAAAGCTGGGAGAAGGGGTTCAGAGGGGGCGTCATCCTCAGCGGCAACCGCTTTTGTGGAAAAACCCTGTTCGGAGAAGTAGTAGCCAACCGCCATTTTCACAAGCGCACCATTCGCCTTTCGCCCGACTCCATGCTCAGGGTAGAAGGCCGGCGCATGCACGTGGGCTACGACCTGGGCGAAGCCCTGGAGTTTATTCGAAAATATACCCTGCACAAACGCCCACTAATATGGATAGATGACCTGGGCCTGTGGTGGGACCACCACGTACCCCTGCGCCAGAATACCCGCCAGCTGCAGCGCTACCTCGACAACTACCCTGGCAGCCAGTTTTTTATGGTATCTATGAACAATTGGCTGAAATACCACCTGGGTACCATACGGGAACTCAACCGCATTTTTCATTCCACCATTAACCTCGACCGCGTAAGCCTCGAAGAGTGCATGCAGGCTATATGGATACGCCACGGCGCCACCAACAAACTGCTGGTAGATCAGCAGGGAGAGGAACTTTCCCCCAAACAGATCCAAAAGATCGTGACCGGCATTTACAAAGCTGCTCGTGGCAACATAGGCGAAGTGCTTTACCGCTGGGCGGCCTGCATACAATGGGTGGACGAAAAAAGGGTGCAATTTGTGCCCAAAGCCTCTTATTCCCTGCCCGACTTCCTTACCCCCGACATGGAAGTGCTGCTTTCGGCTATTCTTATGGAAAAACGCACCAACGAGTACTGGCTCAGAAAGCTGTTTGGACCTCCTTTTAAAGACAAATACAGCCATATCCTCAACCAGCTCATCAGCCTGGGCTTGCTGGTACGCCACCGCGACGGCTGGCTGGAAATACACGAGGCAGCTGTCAATGAGCTGAGCAGAATGCTGGCCCTGAGGCAATCACTAAACCTGGATATCTGACAAGTGATGGAAAGTAAAATAGAGAATATCTATACCTTTATCATGAACAGCAGGGTGAGCTGGCCGGGTTTTTTTGTGGCGCTGATCGCCATTTTGCTGCTGTATTTTTTCCTCAAGTTTCTTCAAAAAAGCCTGAACCAGATACAATTCCGTACCAAAGCCGGCAGGCGCCTGCAATCAGGCATCTACTACCTGCTGCTGGTATATGAGCCCCTGGCCGCCATTGTACTGGCCAATCTGTTTATCCTCATCCATCCCCTCATTCACGGGCTTACCCTGGGCGTGGTGTTTTTGCTGGGCTTCAGGCATGTGCGAAATTACCTCACGGGCAAGCTTATGCGGCTGGACAAAAACTTTAGCCTGGGCAACAAGCTCCGCAGCGGGCCGGTCAATGGCATTATCGCCCATGTGGGCCGCTTCGGGGTGTATATTCAAACCCGCGAAGGCCGGCATTTTATCACCTACCTCCACCTCATGCAGCAGGGATACACCTTTACCCCCAGCGATGATGTGGGAGGCTTTTATCATTTACAACTCACCCCTAAACAACAGTTCCCCCACATTTCCCATCGCGTGCGCCTGATGGACCTGCTCACCACAGCTCCCTATCTCGACTGGAAATACAAGCCGGAGCTCATCACCCTGCCGGACCACCCCGACGAGCTTCAAATAAAAGTACTGGTAAAGGAGGAAATTCATCTCTCAGAACTCATTGCGCTCATGGAAGAGTGGGGCTATTCTACCCGTATTATCAAAAATTAGCATGCTCTAATATCATGGAACATCTCAACGCATATTACCTCATCATCGCCGCTTCGGGCATCATCATCCTGTCTTACTTTTTTGGTGAGCTGGCCCGCAAAACCAATATCCCATCGGTGCTCATGCTCATCCTGCTGGTCATTTTGCTCAATATTGGGCTGGAAGCGCCTCAGGAAGTGGACCTCTTACTGGAGTTACTCGGCATAGTGGGCCTGATTATGATTGTGCTGGAGGCGGCCCTGGAGCTGGAACTCAAGCGAGAAAAATACCTGCCCATCCTCAAAGCCCTGGTCATTGCCCTGGTGGGGCTGCTGCTCTCGGCCTGGGTGGCAGCCATCATACTGTACTACTTCATTGACGACATGAGCTGGCGCTCGGCATGGCTCTATGCCACTCCCCTCTCCATCTTGTCCAGTGCCATTATTATCCCCAGCGTGGGCGGCCTGGTGGAAAGCAAAAAGGAGTTTCATATCTATGAAAGCACCTTCTCCGACATACTGGGCATCATGCTGTTTTATTTCCTCACCGGCCAGATGGAAACCTCCGAAACATCCAGCGGAGCGCTGGGCTTTGCCGGCAATGTGCTGCTCACCATTGTCATCTCCTTTGTGGCCAGCTACCTCATCGTGCTCATTTTTCAGAATATTCGCAGCAACGTCAAACTCTTTTTGCTCATAGCCGTCTTGTTGCTGCTCTACTCTCTGGGCAAGCAAATGCACCTTTCCTCCCTGCTGATGATCCTCATTTTTGGCCTGCTCATTGCCAATATGCGCCTCTTTTTTCGCGGGCGCCTGGGTAAGTGGCTCGACCTGCGCAGGGCACGTGAAATTTACGAAGGCCTGCACGTACTCACCATGGAAACGGCTTTCGTGGTGCGCACCTTTTTCTTCGTCATTTTTGGCCTCACCATCTCCCTGGCCTCCCTCACTAACCTGCACGATGCCATGATTGCAGGCCTCATCATTCTCTCCATTTATGCCATACGCTTTGTGTTGCTGCTGCTATTCATTGGAAAAGACATCATCCCCCAGCTCTTCATTGCGCCCAGAGGGCTCATCACCATCCTACTCTTTTACAACATTCCCACTGAAGTGCAGGTAGCAGGCTTCGACCCCAGCGTGCTGCTCTTTGTCATCATTGGCACCAGCCTCATCATGACCTTTGCCCTGGTGTACGACAAGCGCAGGGCCGGCAAGGCCGTGCGCAAAGCCCTCAGCATGCCTGTGGGCTATGAAAAGTGGAAGGCTCCTACCCTCAATGAGGCAACCTCACAAGAAAAGGAAAAGGCCTGAGAAAGGCAGCTTGTTACCGCTTTCAGATCACTTAAAGCGTGTTCGCAAAACCGCTTTCCTCTGGCAAACTCACTTTTTGTCTGAAACGAGCGATGTTTATAGCCGAAATATGGAACTCACATGAGCTAAGGCG
>RFHT01000498.1 GCA_003696835.1 Bacteroidota bacterium | reverse complement strand
GCCATAAACGCATTGCGCAGGCGGATGCGTTTGCCCAGGGGCTCGATGAGCATGCGCCAGCGCATGGCACGGCTGAGGTTGCTCAGCAAGTAGGTGAGGATGACCATGCCTATCCAGAAGAGCTTTACCTGCCCAAAGTCGGCCCAGAGTTTTTCCAGCAGGTCGCACTCAGTGGCAGGGATGCCTTCGGCAGCACACTGGGCTTCAAATGTACGTTGCTGATCGACATACACCCAGTACAGTATGCCCAGCCCTATGCCCAAAAAGAGCAAAAACTTCAACAGGTGAATCAGCCATTGCTTGTTCATGGGGCGAAAAAAGGGAATTTTTTTGAAAATACGGCATGTATCATGCACAAATCTTCAGTTTGCAGGCAGGGCGACCTCCGCAGTATCCTTGGGCTTTGGGGCAAAAGGTTTGGGAGTAAAATAAATGGGAAATGTGGCCGTACGGCTAAGCATCAGTGAGTTTACCCAGGGCATACAGCTGCTCCAGGGTAGGAGTGGGTTTACCGCCTGCTGGTTCAAGGGTAATGGCAAATGCTTCAATTTCGCCTTCAAAGCGCAGGGGCTCACCTTTGATATTTTTCTGGGGCTTGAGTGGTTGCGTTAGGTCAAAAACGCCCGCGTCGGTGGGCATGGCTTTGCCTTTTTCCATGGCCCAGAGCTGGTACTGAAAGCCAGCTTTGGGAGCAGGCAGGCGGGAACCCTGCACGTAGAGGTTTTGGGTGCGGGGGTTCCACCACACCACAGCCCCAGCCCCGGGCGCCAGTTTGGTGCCTTTGAGTTGCACCCGCTGGAAGTCGGGCTCGCTCAGCAGAGTGAGGGCTTCCTCCAGGCGGGTTTGCAGTACCTCATCCTGGGCCAGGATTTGTTCCTTTTCCTGCTGAAGGGCCAGCAGTTCCTGGTCGGCATCTTTCCACTTTTGAAAATAGTAGTAGTTGAGCCCCAGGCTGAAAATCAGCATGATGCTGGCAGCAATGGCCCAGGCCCATACCCGCCAGTGGGGGCGCAGGGGCACCACCTTGGCTGTTTCCTGAGGCGGGTGGCCATTAGACGGGGGCACTTCCTTGAATACACGGGCTTGCGGGGAGAGCTTTCGGTGGTGCATACCAGCCGAAAAGGCCATCAGAGCCGCCTCTATGGCTTCTATTTCCTGCTTCACCTCCTCATACTGCTCCGAAAGCGATGCCACCTGCTGGGCTTCCTCTTCTGGAAGTGCACCCATCACGTAGAGCTCTAGGGTGCCTGATGCGATATATTCCTCTATATTCAACTGCTCAATTTTCAGGTAATGAATAGCCGACACTTGTTCAATTTTTTGGTAGTGAATGGCCGACACTGCCGACCTGGCATACATACGTGCAAATTAGCAAGATGGATGTTTTCCACCACCAAAAAAGCAAAATCACAGCCGGTGTTCACGCAAATTTAAAAAAAAATCTGCTTTGCCAATCCAAATCTTTGTTTCTGCTCGTAGGTAGGGCATTCAATCCTTTAATCACTACAACATGTTTATGACCTTAGACCTTCGAACATTGCGGCTGGACTGGCAACAGCAATTGGTGCTGCTTTTGCTGACGGCCCTGCTGGGGGTTGCTCCACGGATGTGGGCATCCAGCCACCGAGAGGCACCCCTGATTGCCAATGACCCCCTTGCGGATAATACCGATGTGTATGCCTTTGTGAGTCCGGATAACCCCAACACCGTGACCCTGATTGCAAACTACATTCCGGCTGAGCATCCCTTTGGCGGGCCCAACTACCACAATTTTGGCGAAAATATTCGCTACGAAATTCACATTGACAATGACATTGCCACGCCTGGCGACGACATCATTTACCGCTTTACTTTTGAGCAGGTAAATGAAGACCCCACGACTTTTTTCAATATTCGCCTGGGCAAACAAAACCTCAAGACTACTTACACCCTGGAGAGAAGTACGGACGGTGGGGCCACTTTCAGTGCCATCATCACCAACGGCATGGTGCCTCCCCCCAATATAGGCCCGCGCAGCATAGAGTCGGGTGTGGGACTGGGGGCCGGCGGCTACGACGCCCTCATCATGCAGGCTATCACCACCGCTTCCACGGGTGAAAAGGTGTATTGTGGTCCGGCGGATGATCCCTTCTTTGTGGACCTGGGCGGTATATTTGACCTGGGCGATGCCCCCCGCCAAAACTCCCAGATACGCGATGGCATCGGGCGCTTCAACTGCCACAGCATTGCCATTCAGGTGCCCATTTCCAGCCTGCAAAAGGACGGCAAGGAGGTGAGCCAGGCGGCCAACATCCTGGACCCCGACTTTGTGATTGGCGTATGGGCTTCGGCCAGCCGCCCGAAAATTATGACCCTTAACTCCGACGGCAGCGTTTCCACTTCGGGTGAATGGGTGCAGGTGTCGCGTCTGGGTATGCCCCTCACCAATGAGGCTGTGATTGCCATAGGTGATAAGGACGAGTGGAATTCGCGTACGCCCTACAACGAGAACCCTGCCCATTTTGAGTATTTCTACAATCCCGAACTGGCCCTCTACATGGACGACGACCTCTTTGGCGGTGCGGTACCTGCACTTGCTGCCCTGCGCATTCAGCGCAACTCCCTGGGAGCCTTCGACTTTGGCAATGGACAAGACGGGCTCTTTCCCCTCAAAGGAAGCCCTGCCCTGGCCGGTACTGCCCTGGACGATGCCATCTTTGGCACCCTGCTGCTGCCGGGCCCCGGCAAGCCCCGCTCGGTGGACCTCTGGCCGGCTTTTCATACGGGTGTGCCCAACCTGGCCCCCTACCAGTTGGCCACCGGCAAAAACGGCAACCCCCTGGCAAACGGCAAGCCGTTTGTGAACAACTTCCTGCCCAATGGCGGCGACATGCTGCGTCTCAACATGGCCGTGCCGCCTACCGACAGAAATGATCCGGCCTTCAGCTCGCTGGGCCTGGTGCAGGCGGCCGTGCTGGGCCTTACCGACCCCCAATTTGCCAACACCGACATACAGTTTATCCCCAATATGGATGGCTTCCCCAACGGCCGCAGGCTGGAAGATGACGTTACCCGCATTGAGCTGCAGGCGGTGAGTGGCGTTGTGCTGGCGGCCATTGGCCTGTGGTACGACGACTTCGCTGCGGGCAACCCCAATGCTTCCCCCCTAACCAACCAGTTGCTGAACGTGCTGCAGTATTCCACAGGGGTGGAGAAAAACGATGCCCCCTTTAAGGCGGAGTTTCCCTACCTGGCCAGTCCCTGGAGAGGAACCGAGGTGCTGACCGATTGTAACTAGTGGCCAATTCCATTCAATTTTACCTAAAACGACATAACCTCAATACAATGAAACCTATATTTGACCGACATACGCTTGTGGGGGTGCTCATGCTGTGGCTGTGCAGTGGTTTGCTGCTAGCTTCCAGCCACCGGGAGGCCCCACTCATTGCCAATGACCCTCTGGCAGACAATACCGATGTGTATGCCTTTGTGAGCCCGGACAACCCCAATACGGTAACCATTATTGCCAACTACATTCCCCTTCAGCTTCCGCAGGGAGGGCCCAATTATTACCAGTTTGGCGAAAATGTGCGCTATGAAATTCACATTGACAACAATGTGGGAACGCCCGGCGACGACATCATTTACCGTTTTGCTTTTGAAAAAGTAAATGAAGACCCCAGCACTTTTTTCAACATACGGCTGGGGGCCCAAAACCTCAAGACGACCTACAGCCTGCAGCGCAGCACCGATGGCGGCAGCAGCTGGACCACCATTGTGAGCGGTGGCATGGTGCCGCCCCCCAACATCGGGCCGCGCTCTATTGAGTCGGCTGTGGGCCTGGCTTCGGACTATGCCACGCTCATGCAGCAAGCCATTGCCACGGCCAGCACGGGCGAAAAGGTCTATTGCGGCCCGGCCGACGACCCCTTCTTTGTGGACCTGGGCGGGGTGTTTGACCTGGGCGATGCGCCCCGGCAAGGCGGGCAGCCCCGCGACGCCGTGGCCGGCCACAATGTACACGCCATTGCCATTCAGGTGCCCATTTCCATCCTGCAAAAAGATGGCAAGGACGTGAGCCAGGCGGCCAACATACTCGATCCCGACTTTGTGATAGGCGTATGGGCTTCGGCCAGCCGCAAGGCCATACGTACCCTGGACGGCATGGGCGGCCAGAGCAGCGATGGCGACTGGGTGCAGGTATCGCGTCTGGGCATGCCCCTGACCAATGAGGCTGTGATTGCCATAGGCGACAAGGATGAGTGGAATTTTCGCACGCCCTATAACGAGAATCCCGATCACTTTGAGTACTTCTACAATCCCGAACTGGCCCTGTACATGGACGACGACCTCTTTGGGGGCGCTGTACCCGCACTTGCTCCCCTGCGCATTCAGCGCAATTCGCTGGGCGCTTTTGACTTTGGTAATGGCAACGACGGGCTCTATCCCCTCAAGGGTGCCCCCGAACTCACTGGTACCGCCCTGGATGATGCTATCTTTGGCAACTTATTGCTGCCGGGCCCCGGTAAGCCCCGCTCGGTGGACCTCTGGCCTGCTTTTCATACGGGTGTGCCCAACCTGGCCCCCTATCACCTGGCCACCGGCAAAAACGGCAACCCCCTGGCAAACGGCAAGCCGTTTGTAAACAACTTCCTGCCCAATGGTGGCGACATGCTGCGCCTCAACATGGCCGTGCCGCCTACTGACCGCAGCGACACCAATTTCAGCAGCCTGGGTCTGGTGCAGGCGGCCGTGCTGGGCCTCACCGACCCGCAGTACAACACCACCACGGACATACAGTTTATCCCCAACATGGACGGCTTCCCCAATGGCCGCAGGTTGGAAGACGACGTTACCCGCATTGAACTGCAGGCGGTGAGCGGCATTGTGCTGGCGGCCATTGGCCTGTGGTACGACGACTTCGCTCCAGGCGATACCAACCCCGTAACCCAGGACCTGCTGGACGTGCTCACCTACACCACCGGTGTGGAGCAAAACGACATGCCTTTCCAGTCCACCTTCCCCTACCTGGCACCGCCCAGAGCAGGTACAGATGACTGCTTTGGCATGGCCGTAAACTTTACCCCGGCCACGGTGCTTGACCCCACCCAATCGGTGCGCACCTTCACCCTGGTAGATGCAGCTACCGACCAGGACATAGCGGCACTTGCCGATGGGGATACGGTCGATATTTCCGGCTTTGATCCCACTCAGCTGAACATACGGGCCAATACCAGCCCGGCTACGGTAGGCAGTGTGTTGTTTAAGCTCAATGGAGAAGGGCAGCGGGTGGAAAATG
>RFHT01000497.1 GCA_003696835.1 Bacteroidota bacterium | reverse complement strand
GCCGTTGGTGTTGAGGTAATACAGGTCCAGATGGTCGTCCAGAGCGTTGAGCACAATGCAGGGCTCTTTTCTGGCTTCTTTATCCTTCACCAGGCTGTGTAGGTAGGCACTGCCCAGGTGATCGGCATGCACCAACTGAAAGCTTTCTTTCTGGCCATGCAGGACCGAAAGCACTTCATTGGCTTCGGCTCGTTTGCCATTTTCGTCGGTATATTCTTCGGGAAATGCCACGGCCAGGGGAATGGCTGTTCCTGGCTGCGAGCCATTGCGGCGTACATAGCTGTCATAAGCCTTTTTGATGGAGGGCAAATGCTGCTTCAGGGCCTCGGCCATGGGTTGACCCTGGTAGTCGATATAGGGGTTTCCCTCAACGGAAAGTAATTCAGATTTCTTTAATTTTACACCTGCAAGGAGTTTGGTTTTGGTGAATACAAGACAAATCATTGAGATATATAGTTTACAAAATTCAAGGACTATTGTGTGTAATATACGTACTTTACGAGGTATCGGGGTATTTTACTGGCCGTCTTATAGCCAGAAAAAATGGCTTCGTAAACCGAGCCACTCAACATGATATCAGGATAGAATAAGAGAGGAAGGCAAAGAGAAGGAAATTGCCGGGCTTCGCCCTACAGGCAAAGAGTATGAGTGATTCAACTTCTAATAAGCATACGGATGCACCTAAAAAATATTGCCATAATTATTTGCGTACAGTAATGTCCAAGATCACGTTTTTGCAATATACATACTATTTGAGCCCATTACCCTAATTCCTGTATGAGCCAGCAGGATTTTAAGGTGTTTGGTCGTAATGCCACTATATTCAACCAACAACGATTATGCCACGTACAAATTTAATTCCAAAACTCAATGGCCTCAGCCGCTGGTCACCCCCTGAGCACTGGCAGCAAATCCAAACCTTTGACTTACACACTGAGGGTGAACCCCTTCGGGTCGTTGTGGCAGGCTTCCCCGAGCTCAAGGGCAGTTCTATAGCCGACTACCAGCAGCATTGCCGCATGCAATGGGACCACCTGCGCACAGCCCTGATGTGGGAGCCCCGCGGGCATGCCGACATGTACGGCTGCCTGCTCACCCCGCCCCTGAGTGAAGAGGCCGACTTTGGCATTTTTTTTCTGCACAATGAGGGCTACAGCAGCATGTGCGGCCATGCCATCATTGCCATTGCCAAACTGGTGGTGGAAATGGAACTCATTCCACCAGCCTCCCCGCTCACCCAGGTAAACATTGACACCCCCGCCGGGCTGGTAACAGCCTATGTGCGCATCAGGGAGGGCAAAGCAGAGCAAGTGTACTTTCACAATGTGCCGGCTTTTGTAACTGCCCTGGATGAAAGCGTAGAAGTGGACGGAATAGGTCGGGTAAGCTACGACCTGGCTTTTGGCGGGGCTTTTTATGCATTCGTGCAGGCCGAAAGTCTGGGGCTTTCCCTTACCCCTGCCCACACCCAGCAGCTCATCATCAAGGGCATGGCCATTAAGCGGGCGGTGATGGCCAAAAGCCCGCACATTCGGCACCCATTTGATGAAAACCTCAGCTTTTTGTACGGAACCATTTTCATAGGTGAGGCCCTGGCCGGGGGCGACAGCCGCAATGTGTGCATATTTGCCGAAGGGGAAGTGGACCGCTCTCCTACGGGTACAGGGGTAAGTGGCAGGCTGGCTATCCACCATGCCCGCGGAGAACTGGCCAAAGGGGAGAGCATGCTTATTGAGAGCATCATCGGCACCCGCTTTCGCGCACGCATTGTAGAGGAAACCCGCTTTGGGCCCCTTTCTGCCGTTATTCCCGAAGTAGAAGGCAGGGCCTATATTACGGGCAGGCATACCTTTTTCATAGACCCCGAAGACCCCCTCAAACACGGATTTCTGCTGAGATAAGGCACTGCTCCCATGACACTCACCCAGGCCACATGAAACCAACAAATACGCCCCTGCCCTTGCGCATACTTTCGCGCAGCCATGTACAGTCCCTACTTACGATGCAGGATGCCATAGCCGCCATGCGGTCGGCCTTTGTACAACTGGCCGGTGGGCAGGCCATGGTGCCGCTGCGCACCCACCTGCGGCTTCCCCTGCGGGAAGCCGAGGCCCTGTTTATGCCTGTCTTTCTGGCAGAACAGCAGCTCGCCGGCCTCAAAATGGTGGGTTTACACCCCTTCAACCCCGCTGAAGGCCAACCCTTTATACAGGCCAGCATGCTGGTAATGGATGCCCTCAGCGGCAGGCCCGTGGGGCTGGTGGAAGCTTCCCTGCTCACAGCTATGCGCACGGGGGCAGCTTCCGGCCTGGCCACCCAACTGCTGGCCCCTGAGCAGGCCCGGGTGCTGGCTGTGTTTGGTACAGGGGCCCAGGCGCCTTTTCAAATTGAAGCGGTCTGCTGTGTGCGCCCCATAGAGGAAGTGTGGGTATTCGGTACCAGTGTGGAAAAAAGCCAGGCTTTTATTGCCCGGCAGGCCCCCAAATACAGCTGCCGGTTTTACGCTGCTACGGAGCTGAAGGCCTTGCGCAGGGCAGAGATTATCTGTACGGCCACCAATGCTAACAACCCCCTTTTTGAGACTTCCCACCTTCGGGCAGGCGTACACATCAACGCCATAGGCGCTTACCGCCCCGATATGGCTGAAATACCACCTGAGGTCGTGGCCCGCTCCCGCCTGTATGTGGACCAGCGCGAGGCCTGTCTCAAGGAAGCAGGCGATATCACACAGGCCATTGAGGGTGGCTACATACGTCCCACTCATATTCAGGCAGAGCTGGGCGAACTGCTGCTGCATAGTGGAAAAGGTCGTAAAAACCCTGCTGAGACCACCCTTTTCAAGTCGGTGGGCAATGCGGCACAAGACCTGGCCTGTGCCGCCGCCCTGCTGAAAAAGGCCGCAGCCCGGGAAGTGGGCACCCTGGTAGCAATGGGATGAGCAACTGAGAAATCCTTTCCGCATTTCCCAATCCTGTAATTACTCGTATCTTCAGGCCTTATTTCAGTCCTTGTATCTTTGAAGCAAACTCTTTATGAAATACCTTCCCTTTTATCTGAAGATGTGTGCGCTCGTCTTCATTTCTTTTGCGCTATCATGCGACTCCGGTGCTGGCAAAAAGCTGCTGGTTTTTTCCAAGACAGCCGGATTTCGCCACACTTCCATAGAACCCGGCATTGAAGCTCTGCGCCAGCTGGCCCAAAAGCGGGGCTACCAACTTACGGCCACCGAGGATGTGGCCTACTTTCAGGAAGACTCACTCAAAAACTTTAGTGCGGTTATTTTTCTCAATACGACCGGCGATGTGCTGGACTATCCCGAACAGGCCAACCTGGAGCGGTATATACAGGCCGGTGGCGGCTTTGTGGGCATACATGCTGCGGCCGACACCGAATACGACTGGCCCTGGTATGGCAAACTGGTGGGAGGGTACTTCAAGAGCCACCCCAAGGTACAGCAGGCCACTATACGGGTAGAAGACCACCAGCACCCTGCCACAGCTCAT
>RFHT01000062.1 GCA_003696835.1 Bacteroidota bacterium | reverse complement strand
GTCAGCAGGTTTTCCACGGTGTAGCTGAAAATGGTATTTTCAATTTTGCGGGCGTCGGCGGGGCCTCCGCGGTTGTCGTTGGTGAGGCGGCCTCTGAAGCGGCCCTGGGTTTCGGGGCGAATTTCGATACCGGCCGTGCTCCTGAAGTTGAGGCCCTTGGCAATCTCGGCCTGGGCGTACAAGCTGGTGAAAATGGTGTGGCGCGTGCGCTCATCCAGCCATGCGCCGGGCACCAGTTCACTCAGGGGGTTGGTGCGAATCCCATCATTGATGGGCAGAAACAGCAGGTTGCCCTGATCGTCATAAGGTACGCCCAGGGGGTTGTTGGCCAGGGCTTCAGTCATCACATCACTGGAGCCGAAGTTTTGGATACTTCTGGTCAGCAAAGTAGAGGTGCCTATCCTCAGCCATTTGGTGGTCTGGTTGTCCAGGTTCAGGCGGATGGAGTAGCGGGTGAAGTCCATGTTGTCGATGATGCCATCTTCATTGTAGTAGTTGGCCGAAATCAGAAACTGGGTAGTGGCGTTTCCTCCTCTCAGGCTCAGCTGGTGGTTTTGGGTCAGTCCATTGTTGAGCACCAGGTCCTGGTAGTCGGTGTAGCGGTAGTTCATGGCAATGGACTCAAACTCCACGGGGTCTTCAAATACATTGGCGTCGTCGGGAATGGTGCCATTCCAGAATACGTTGCCGCTGGCATCCTGCCGGCGTGATTCGCGCTTCATGTCGGCAAATTCGCGTCCATTCATCATGTCCACCAATTTGATGGCACTGGTAACGCCCACGAAGCCATCATAGGAGACAGTGGTTCTTCCCTGGGAGCCGCGCTTGGTGGTGATGAGGATCACCCCATTGGCACCCCTGGACCCATATATAGAGGTAGAAGCCGCATCTTTGAGGATTTCAACAGACTCAATGTCCTGGGGGTTGATGTCGAAGGCGGTACCACCCGATACCAGGGGCACGCCATCCACCACAAAGAGGGGATCATTGCCGGCATTGATGGAGCGCTGGCCCCGGATCTGAATGCTGGGCGCCTGTCCGGGGCGGCCATTCACGGTTTGGATGTCCACACCAGCCACCCGCCCCTTGAGGGCATCCACGGTGCTGGCCACGGGAATTTCCCGTATGGACTTTTCATCCACCGAGGAGATGGCCGCCGTTACGTCCCGCTTGCGCTGGGTACCGTAACCCGTTACCACCACTTCGTCGAGCAGGGCGTAGTCCTGCTCCAGGCTTACATTTACCGAGTTGCCCGTTACCGGCACCTCCGTGCGCTTGTAGCCGATGTATGAAACCACCAGGGTGGCTCCATCAGGAACATTCAGGCTAAACTTGCCCTCGGAGTCTGTCAGTGCTCCGATAGCCGTCCCTTTTACTAAAACGGTAGCACCCTCCAGGGGCTTACCATTGGCATCAGCTACGACGCCTGTGATTTCCTTCGTCTGAGAATATGCCGTACTCAGGGTACTCATGCACAATCCCCATGCGAGCAGAAACATCAGGCCCTTACATAGTGATTGAGGAATGGATAAATACTTCATAAAAGTGATATTGAGTAAGTGAAAAAGTATTTGAATGAAACTAAATGTTCTATTTTTTCTATTGCCCACCAATTCCCTGCTGCAGGAAAGCATTGCCCAGCGGCCCATCAGGCCCACTCTCTATGGATGTAGGAGGGAAGGTTTTCTTTGACAATGATCTCAATGGGAATATCTACTTTCACAGCAGGCGCTTCTTCATGCACCAGGTGGTTATAAATGGATTTTACAGCTGTATATCCCTGATATTCAGGTTTTTGATGGATAATAAAATGAATTTCCCCCTTCTTCAGGCAGGCAATATTCTGCTGGTTGAGGTCGAAGCCTGCCAAAAAAGTTTTTGAATGGGGAAAATGCCGCAGGGCTCCTGCTACCATAAAGGCCCGTGCACTGCTCACAAAAATGCCCAGAGGCCGTTCCGGCTTGACGAAGGGCTCCAGCACACCAGCCAGCAACTCATCGGTATTGAGTGGGTGGTTGAGGGTATGAAGTTGAGGGAGTAAATGAGGCGCATTTTCTTTAAAAAAAGACCGGAAGCCTTCTTCACGCTGCTGGCAGTTGATTTGTATCTTGGCATCTCTGAGCAGATTGACCACCAGGTAGTGGCCCTGCTCACCCACCAGCCCATAGAGCAACCTGCCGGCCACCCTGCCCGCATCGTAGGAATTTTGGCGGATAAAGCAGGCTTTGCCCAGAAGCGGCCGCTCAGTGTCCAGAAAAACCACCTGCACATGATGGACTTCTGCCTCCTCCAACAGCTGGGTAACCGCTTTTTTGAGAAAAGGCACGGTAACCACAGCCTGGAAGTCGGCCGTGCGTATTTTTTGCCACTTTTTGCGAAAATCCGCCGGCTTATTTACATCGAAATAAAAATAGGCAACTGTAACCCCCAGTTCCTTTAACTCGGCTGCCGCCTTTTCTATGCCATTTTGCTGTAGTCTCCAGTAGCTCCAGGGCTCTGATATTTCGGGAATCAGGATGGCAATGCGAATGCGGTGGGTGGAGGCCAGTTTGAGCCGGCTGGCCGTGATGTTTTTGGTATAACCTGTTTGCTCTATGATGCGCAGTACCCTCGCCCTCGTGCTCGCTGCTACCCCCTTGCGGTTGTGCAACACCCGGTCCACTGTGCCAATGGAGACCTTGGCAAGTCTGGCAATTTCTTTTATGCCGGAGGGTTTGCGGGGGTTCATGTGTAGCAGGTTCGGAATCAGGCCCATTTACCAGGCGCTTAATAGCAAGATAAATAATTTTTTTATTTTTTGTTAACGTTAACATTCACGCCGTGAACGTTAACACTCAAAAAAGGCGAAATTCTCGCCTTTTGACCTGTTTACCTTACTGCACAAACGTTTGCTCCATTTTTTAAAAAAATATGCCCGCCTCCTGAACAACTGCATGCCCAGCGGCGGGTAGTTCCTGTTTTTCGATTATTCATACCTCCCGGGCTTTCAAACGTGTCTGTTGGGCTCTCCAGAGTGCAACGCACAGGCTGTCAGCTGGCTTTTTAGCAG
>RFHT01000496.1 GCA_003696835.1 Bacteroidota bacterium | reverse complement strand
GGGAAGGTAAACCAGTAGCCGATGAGGGAAGTCAGCTGCGGAAGCTGCTGCCCCGCACGGGGCCCGGATACGGCGAAGCCAAACACATCCCACTCGTTGCCTTCCTGGTCTTTCATGATCACGGGCAGGCGGGCAGCGTCCACCGCCTCAAAGGAGAGCTCGGTGCCATCGGGCAGCCTGCTGCCGTAAGCCACCAGTATGTTGTGGCTGCGGTTGCCCGCCACCACCGCCGACAAGCGGCTGATGGAGTTTTGAATCACCCGCGTGCCGTTGGCAAAGGAATCAAAGCGAAAGGCCAGCACCTGCTGGCCCGCGCGTATGCCCAGCACCCGCTCCTTGGCCGGTACGCGATCATCCCGGTTGTTGATGGGAAAGAGAAAATAGCTGTGGTTGGTTTTGTAATCGCCGTAGGGGTAAAAGCCGTAGCTGCGGCTAAAGCCGGTTTGGGTGCTGAGCACCTCCGAGTCGGGGTACATGCTTTTCCAGCTGTCCCAGCTGGTTTCTACCACCTGCCAGGTTTCGGCCTCGGTTTCTATCAGCTCCCCATTCACTGCCTGCATGCGCATCTGCGACCAGGTGCTGTTGGTTTTGCGGTCGTAAGGCATGAGGTTGGTTTGGTAGAGCAAACCCGAAACGCCAAAAGTGGTCAGCTCGCCCTTCACCCGCCTTTTCCAGCCGATGGCCGTGCCCGTAAGCGGGCAGTAAGTCACGGCTATGGCCAGGCTGTCCACCTGGTCGTTCACAATTTCGTGCCAGTCCAGAATAATATGGGGGTAGGCGCGAATGACCTGGCCCACACGCACCCCCACCACCAGGTCGGTGGGCTGCAGCCACTGGTCGGCCTCTTGCACCGACACAAAGCGCGGCTGGTCGATGGAGGGGATGCCGTCTTTGCCCGGCCCGCCGTCCAGCACCTCTTCCTCCGGGATCAGCCATTCGTCGGCATTCGCAGGCGGGTTCTTGGGAGGGTTGGGATTTTGCCCCGGCGGAGGCTCCAGCTCGGTTTTGCTACAGCCCCCAAAGAGCATGCCTGCACACAGTAGCCATGTCCAGATAATGCCAGATAAATGTTTCCGTTTCATGGGGTTGGGATTAAGGTGAACTTATTATCGTATAAACGAAGTAACTTTACATCAATCGGACTGCATAGGATGCAGGCGGGTTGAGTCCACGAGCGCGGGCGGACGGACTTGCGCTGGCCTTGGTTGGCTCGTGGCCGATTTTTGGTTCTTTTTTTCGGCAAAAAAGAACATAAGCATCACAAAATAAGATGTAACCCTATTTCATTTACAATGAAACTTAATGCGCCTTTTCAGTTGTAGGGTCGTCTCATGACGAAGGTAGTACAAAGTGTGAGAATAAAATGTCTGAATTGCGACAGGGGGTGGAAAGGGAATGATTTTGGGGTAAAAAAAGAGGAGGATGAAGATGAAATTGTGTGGGAAAAACCCCTTTCCATTCCCAAGGCCCTTTACCGCTGGGACTCCAAGGCCGCAGTGGCCAATGCCGTAAAAAATGGCATCAAAAAAACCGGCGGCCCCCTGGACGGCATCCCCACCCTGGCCACCAGCAGCACCGCCGCGGCCGTCAACTCAGGCGCCAACGACGTGTCGGCCCGCATGAAAATCGACACCTCCAAAATCCCCGATTTTGAAAACAACTTTCGCTATACCCCCACCAAAAAAGGCCCCAAAGAAGTAAAAGTCATGGTTTCCATTCCGGCCGAAGCCATTACGAAGGTATAAAGCCCTGGCCCGGCCTCAGTTTCTTTTGTTACATGGCCCTGATAATCAGCAGGAAAAAGCGGAAAAAACAGCTATGGCTTTCATCCTCCGCGAAATATTCGTAATTTTTCCTTCGAATTGATAACCAAGACCATACCACAACAGCCATGAAAAAAACGGGTGCATACCTGCTGCGTTACGCCCTCGAGCAAATAGGGGTGAGCCATACCTTTGGCATCCCGGGCGTACACAATACCGAGATTTACGACGAGTTGAACAAGTCGGAACAGATCACGCCCATACTGGTGACCCACGAAGGGGGCGGGGCCTTTATGGCCGATGGGGTTTCGCGCACTTCCGACAGCATAGGTACGCTGGTGATTGTACCTGCGGCGGGCACCACCCATGCCATGAGCGGCATGGGCGAGGCCTTTCTCGACGGCATTCCCATGCTGGTGATTTCCGGCGGCACGCGCCGCGACAGCGGCCGCCACTACCAGCTGCACCAGATGGACCTCAGCAAGCTGGTGGCGGCGGTAACCAAGGGTTATTTCCTCATTGAGCGGCATCAGGACATCGTGCCCACCATTTACGAGGCCTACCGCCTGGCCACTTCGGGCGAGCCCGGGCCGGTGTTTGTGGAGGTGCCCGTAGAGCTGCAGCTCTTTCAGGGAGAGGTGGATGCCCTGCCGCCCTACGAGGCGCCGCAGGCGGCGCCTCAGCCCGATGCCCAGCTGCTGGAGCAGGCCGCAGCGCTGCTCAGCCAGGCCAAACGCCCCGGCATATACGTGGGCTGGGGCGCAGTGGATGCCTCGGCATACACCATCGCCCTGGCCGAGCGCCTGGGCGCACCCGTGGCCACCACCCTGCAGGGCCTCAGCGCCATGCCCGCCAACCACCCCCTGCACACCGGCGTAGGCTTTGGGCCCTCGGCGGTGCCCGCAGGCCAGAAAGCCTTCAAAGACTGCGACTGCCTGCTGGCCGTAGGCCTGCGCTTCGGCGAGCTGGCCACCGGCAGCTATGGCATGCCCATACCCGAAAACCTCATCCACATCGACATCAACCCCGAGGTGTTTAACAAAAACTACCCCGCCAAAGTAGCCATAGCCGGCGACGCCAGCCAGGTGCTCAAGGCCCTGCTCCATACCCTGGAGCAACAAAACGTGAAACCGGCACGCTCCGTCGATGAACTGGCTGCCCTCATACAGCGCGAAAAGCAGGCCTACCTGGGCGAATGGACCAAAGCCCCTAAAACCGACATCGTTTCGCCGGGGTTTTTCTTCCAGTCGCTGCGCCGCCAGCTGGACGATGACGCCATCGTGGTGGTGGACGACGGCAAACACACCTTCCTCACCGCCGAGCTGTTTCCCGTTTACCGCCCGCGCCATTTTATTTCCCCCACCGACTTCAACTGCATGGGCTACTGCATTCCCGCTGCCATAGGGGCCAAGCTCAAAAACCCCGACAAACAGGTGGTGGCCATCGTGGGCGACGGCGCCTTCCTCATGACTGGTATGGAACTGCTCACTGCCACGGCCTACGAGCTGGGTGTGATGGTGTATGTCTTTCACGACGGAGAGCTGGGGCAAATTTCACAGTTTCAAAAAATCCCCCTCAACCGCAAAACCTGCACCGTGCTGGCCGATGTCAACATAGAAGGCGTGGCCATTGCCACCGGGGCTGCCTTTCATGCCCTGCAGCACGACGGCCAGATCGATGAAGTGATCGCCTCGGCCATCAAAACCTCCCGGGGCGGGCAGCCCGTGCTGGTAGATGTGAACATCGACTACTCCCGCAAAACCATGCTCACCAAAGGCGTGGTCAAAACCAACCTGGGGCGCTTCCCCATGAGCGAAAAAGTGCGCTTTGTGTCCCGCGCCCTCAAACGGCATGTGCTGGGCTAAAGGAGTAGGTAATAGCGAAATAATGGGCACGCCCTGTGTGCCTTTTACCGGAAGGTCACTCCTCCCTGGCGGTTGTCACGCACAAAGCGGTCCCGGGCTGGCATACGGATAAGCGGCAGGCTTTGGGCGTCGAGCCGGGCATCGGGGCCGATGATTTCATTTTGGTATAATAGAAAAGCGACCAGGCTGTACACCTCATGGGCTTGCAAGCTGCCGGGCTGGTTTTGAGGCATGGCCCGCTGTATATAATCATAGAGGGTGGTGGAATATGGCCAGTAATTGCCAATGGTTTTTTGCCGAAAAAACTCCATGGATTTCCCAAAGGGAAATCCTTCGCGGGGCTCCCTGCCTACCAGCACATCAAAAGGGCCTTCCTTGCCAGTGGGTCCATGGCAGGCAGCGCATTTTTGGGCATAAATAGAGCGGCCCTGCGCCACCGTTCCGGCAGCTGCAGGCAAGCCCTGGCCGTCGGGCCGTACGTCTATGTCCCATGCGGCGATTTCTGCCCGGGTCGCCCGTTGCCCAAACCCAAAGCGGACCGGCAATTCCTGCTGCACCATTTCTGGTTCTGTGGTTCCCTCTTTGGTCTGCATCACAACAGTAGTGGCCTCCTGTGGCGTAGCCTGCCAGCAGCATACCTCCAGCAGGCACCCCACGCATACAATTGATAAAACCAAGGGACGATTCATGGGTTTAGGGGTTAAATGTCAAATAACACGCGGCCATCTTTCTGCACCTTCCAGGCCCGAATCTGGTTGGCGTGGTAAAAAGTTCCCGCTCCTCTTTTTCGCAGAAACAGCTCCCGTTCCGGCTGTACATAGCCCGTTTCGTCTGTAGCCCGGCTCATGAGGGTAGCTGGCTTTCCATTCCAGTTCCACAAGAAATTGAAGCGGGTCTGGCATTTGGGCAAAACGGGAGATTGCAGGACTGCCCGCCGCCAGTTGCGCCCGCCGTCGGTGCTGACTTCCACCCGGACAATGCGGCCGCGGCCACTCCAGGCAAGGCCCGTGATTTCCCACCAGCCCTTTTGGGGCAGTCGATAGGGAAAAGCGGGAAAGGTAATGATGGATTTTGCATCCATTTCGAAGCTAAACAAACGGGCCGTACAGTCGGGCAGGGGGTCGGTGTACTTGGAGGTTTCTTCCCGCGTCATAAACGGCTGATCAGACACCTCAATGCGCCGGATCCACTTGATCATGGTATTGCCTTCCCAGCCGGGCAAAAACAAACGGGCCGGGTAGCCCTGTTCAGGCCGCAGGGCCTCCCCGTTTTGGCCATAGGCGATGAGGGCATCGTCCAGGGCTTTTTCCAGGGGGATGCTGCGCGTCATCACAGCGGCATCATTGCCTTCGGCCAGTAACCATTTGGCACGGGGGTTCACTCCTGCCTCCCGCAGCAGCATGCGCAGAGGCACCCCTGTCCATTCGGAAGTGCTGATGAGACCATCGAGGCGTTGAGGACTGATCTCTGGCGTGGATTTTTCGCTGGGTACCGACAAAAATCCATTTCCCGAACACTCCAGGAAATAAAAGCGGGAGATAGAAGGGAAGCGTTTGAGGTCGCTCAGGGAAAAGCGCATGGGCCGGTCCACCATGCCGTGTATGAGCAAGCGATACTGCTGGGGGTCGATGGCCGGAATGCCCCCATGATGCCGCTCGAAATGCAGATCGGCCGGGGTGATGATACCCCGCAGGTCTTGCAGGGGCGTAACGGAGTAGCCCGAAAGCTGGGGTTTGACGACCAGCCGCCGGGGATGTTCATAAGGAGCGCGCTGCCCCAGTTCGCTGGCCAGCCTGCCCGGTACTTTGGTGGGATCTTTGGGTACAGACTGGGAAATGCCTTGCTGTTTCTGGGGAAGGGGAGGCTGGGAAACAGTAGAAGGGCTGGCAGCAGAAGCGGTATTCACCGCGTCGTAAACCGTTTTGATGGCCATACCGCCCACCAATCCGGCGGTTCCCGTCAGCCACAGTCGGCGGCTCATTTTTGAGCCTTTGGAGCGCTTAGCATGCTGTTCAGGCATAGGTAGAAGGGGTTGATTCAGGCGTGTACCATTACAGCGATACGAGAATGGCCTGCCTGTTTGATTTTCTCATTTCCCTCCAAACCTAAAAGCCAACAGGCATAAAAAATGTCAGTATGCCTACACTTTAGGGTTGCTTTGGATGGTGTTTTCCTTCAGCGCCTGCCGGTACTTGCCCGGCGAAATGGCAAACTTTTGTTTGAAAGCCCGGTTGAAGGAGGGTTCTGAAGGGTAGCCCACTTGCTCTCCTACCCGGTACAATGGCAAGTCGGTGTGTTTGAGCAAATATTTGGCCCTGGTCATGCGCCAGTGGTGGACGTATTTCATGGGAGTTTCTCCCACCGCCTTTTTGAAACGCTCGATAAACAGGCTGCGCGAAACGCCTGCCTGCGCAAACATTTTCCGGCTTTAGGGCCGCATGCACATTTTTTGTAATTTTCAGCATGAACAAACTCCTCCTGCTCCTGCTGCTGGCCCTGGCGGCCTGCCAGCCCGCCCGGCAACAAAGCGAACTGCAACCGCCGGTACGGGCTCCTTTTGAGGGCCTGGACACCCTGGCCACCAACGACTGGTGGAAGCGCGGCCCCAACCCCATCATTGACATGAAGGTGCCCCGCGACCAGGTGGTGGCCTTTGGAATTTATACGGTTTCCGATGGGGTGCTCAAACTCTCGGCCCAGTTGTTTCCCCTCTACCCCCAGGAAAGCCGGGAAGTGCGCCTGGAAATTGAAGAAAATGGTCAATGGAAAGAAATCCAACGCCAGCAAGTGAACGACCTGGGCTGGTCGGCCCTTTTCCGGGTTGAAAACTGGGATTCCTCCCGCGACATTCCCTACCGCATTGTACACGGGCAAGCCGCTTCCTTCGAGGGGCTCATCCGCAAAGCGCCTACCGACAAAGCGGAGATTGTGCTGGCGGCATTTTCCTGCAACAGCAACAAAGACCGGGGCGACCGCCACCACTATGTGCGCAATGTGAGCTACCAGGACCCCGACCTGCTCTTCTTTGCCGGCGACCAGTCCTACGACCACAAGGAGCACACTGCTGCCTGGCTCAAATTTGGCATGCAGTTTCGCGAGCTCTTTCGCCAGCGGCCCTGCATCACCATCCCCGACGACCACGACATTGGCCAGGGCAATTTGTGGGGCGAATACGGCAAAAAGGCCTCCTCCCCCGCCGGGGCCGACGGGGGCTATTATTACCACCCCGAATACGTCAAAATGGTAGAACGCTGCCAGACGGCCCACCTGCCCGATCCCTACGACCCCACGCCCGTAAAGCAGGGCATAGGGGTGTATTACACCCGCCTGCTGCTGGGGGGGGTGGACTTTGCCATCATCGAAGACCGCAAGTTCAAATCGGGCCCCGAAGGCAAAATTCCGCAGCAGGGCCCCCGGCCCGACCACATCCGCAATCCCGACTACGACCCCAAATCGGTGGACCTGCCCGGCCTGGAACTGCTGGGCCAGCGCCAGCTCGACTTCCTCAACGCCTGGGCCGAAGAATGGGAGGGCGTGCGCCTCAAGGCGGTGCTCTCCCAAACCGGCTTTTGCGGCGGTGCCCACCTGCACGGCTCAAAAGACAACCGCCTGCACGCCGACCTGGATTCCAACGGCTGGCCACAAACCGGCCGGAACAAGGCCCTGCGAGCCATCCGCAAAGCCCGGGCCGTACACATAGCCGGCGACCAGCACCTGGCCACGGTCATCCACCACGGCATAGAAGAGTTTGACGACGGCCCCTGGGCCTTTGTGGTGCCCGCCATCATCAACAATTACTACAGCCGCTGGTGGTGGCCCCAGGACGAGCAGCCCGGCGAAAACTCCAACGGCCGCCTGCCCTGGACGGGCCGCTATCTCGACGGCTTTGCCAACAAAATAACTATGCACGCCTACGTCAATCCCGAAAGCCACTCCCACGGCGCCGGCTATGGCCTCATCCGTTTCAACAAGGCTAGCCAGCGCGTCACCTTTGAGTGCTGGCCACGTACGGTGGATGTCACTACGGGCGAAGCGCAGCAGTTTCCCGGCTGGCCGGTGGTGGTGGAGGGAGGATGAGCAGAATGTACCTGCCCAGCAGGCTGGTGAAGGGCGGGGGAAAATGCATATATTTTTTTTCGCATAGGGAAAAAATGTATATTGCGCACGTTTTTCTGCAAAAGGGGAAAACCTCTTTTTTCAAGACTACATTCAAACAAAACGATATGCTGATTATTCGTGTAAAAGAAAACGAAAGTATTGACAGGGCCATCAGAAGATACAGAAGAAAGGTACAAAACACCGGTTTGATCAAGGAATACCGCAGAAAACAAGTATATCTGAAGCCTTCCACCCGGAAAAGGCAGCAGCTGGAAAAAGCCAAGTACCGCGAGCAGATGCGGCGCAGGCTTGAGGACGCCTAAGCTGCGCGGGCAGGCGCTGCCCGGCTTATTTTAAGGAAAAAACGATCAACAGAAATGTGGGAATGGTGCCCGGCGCCGCTCCTGCATTTCTGTTTTTTGTATTTATTTTTGAAAATATGTAATTATGGGTGGATTTAACCTCCAACCACCATGAACGACCGAAAAAAATACTGGCGAACCAACCTGCGCTACCTGCTCATCCTGCTGGCCATCTGGTTTATCGCTTCCTATGGCCTGGGCATTCTGCTGAAAAACCAGCTGGGGCTGATCAGCTTCTGGTTTGCCCAGCAGGGATCCATCTACGTATTTGTGGTCCTCATATTCGTGTATGTGTATTTGATGAATAAGCTGGACAAACAATACGGGGTGGACGAATGAGCCCCATTTTGCTGCATCAACCTCACTCCAACCTTCAACCCCTATGCTATCTCTCCAAAGCTGGACCTTTATCATGGTAGGGCTCACCTTCGCCCTCTACATCGGCATTGCCATCTGGAGCCGGGCCCTATCTACCAAGGACTTTTACGTGGCCGGTGGGGGCGTGTCGCCTCTGGCCAACGGGGCCGCTACCGCTGCCGACTGGATGTCGGCGGCTTCTTTTATTTCCATGGCGGGCCTTATTTCGTTTATGGGCTACGACGGCGGGGTGTACCTCATGGGCTGGACGGGCGGCTATGTGCTGCTGGCCCTGCTGCTGGCGCCCTACCTGCGCAAGTTTGGGCAGTTTACCGTGCCCGACTTCATCGGGGCCCGCTACGCGGGCTCCGGGCCCGATACGGGCATCAACTGGGCCCGGCTGGTGGCCGTTATCTGCGCCCTGTTCGTGTCCTTTACCTACATCGTGGGCCAGATGAAGGGCGTGGGCATCGCATTCTCCCGCTTTCTGGAAGTGGACTTCAATGTGGGGGTGATCATCGGCATCGGCATTGTGTTTTTCTACGCCGTACTGGGCGGCATGAAAGGCATCACCTACACCCAGGTGGCCCAGTACTGCGTGCTCATCTTTGCCTACCTGGTGCCGGCCATTTTCATTTCGCTGCAGGTCACCCATACCCCCATTCC
>RFHT01000495.1 GCA_003696835.1 Bacteroidota bacterium | reverse complement strand
GCCGGTGCCGGGCTTCAAAGGCAAGCTCACATTTTTTGCCAGTGGCAGCATGTTTCTCACCGATGAATACTACCGCGTACAAGCCCGGCAATTGCACAGCTCCCTCTTTAAAAACGATACCCTCTGGGCGCCCCGGCAGGACAACCGCTGGTCCAACACCCTCAAACTGGCCTACAACCTCAAACCCGGCTGGAAGCTCACCCTGACCAACCAGCATAGCCTCAATATCAACCAAAGTACCCGTTCGCTACAAATTATTGGCAACGATGAGGTGGTACGCCCCGGATTCCAGTACATCTTCAGCCTCAACCTGGACCATGCCAACACCTACACCCACAACTCCAACCTGAGCGTGCTCAACCTCAAGGGGCTGGTGGGCCAGCAGTGGACCTTTGACTTTACCCTGGGCCGGCTGTTTACCAATCTGCGCGCCGACGCCAACGGCCGCCCTTTCCGATCCGCCACGGTGGATCAGATTTACGACCCCGCTTCCATCGTTACCGACCCGGTGGATGTATTTAACCCCAACGACCCGGTGGTGTATGTGTTTCCCGGCCCTGGCCTGTACAACAATGGCGGCATTGCCACCCTCTGGCACGACCATTTTGCCAGGGAATATACGGCCAAGGCCAAGTTTACCTTTGCCTCCAAAAGCAAGGTACACCACCTCTCCTTTGGCATAGAGCACAAGGAGCAAACCTACCAGTGGATAGACGTTACCCGTCCCTGGGTGGGCGCTCCCATTCGCATCAACGATACCCTGACCACCCCTTCCACCAGCCTGGGCAGGAGCAGCGACTTCTGGCGGGTGAGCCCCGCTACTGGTGGTTTGTTTTTTCAGGATGAAATACGCTACAAGGGCATCATCGCAGTGGTGGGGGCCCGCCTGAACTACTGGGCGCCGGGCAAATTTGCCGATGAAGCGGTGGAAAACCCCCGCGCCCCCGTACTGGAAGCTGTGCGCCAGGCCTACCGGCAGGAAACCTTTGGCCTGCTGGGCCGCAGGTGGAAAGCCCGCCTGCTGCCCCGGCTCAATGTATCCTTTCCCGTAACGGAAAACAACGTGCTCTACTTCAACTACAGCCACGCCATGCGCCTGCCCCACCCCCGTTTTGTGTATGCAGGCCTGGACCCGGTGTACCAGGACCGCTCTTTCCTGGCCAACCTGGGCAACCCCAACATCGACCCGGAGGTGACGGTTTCTTACGAAATTGGGCTGAAGGCCCAGCTTACCAAAGACTGGGCCATGACGCTCACGGCTTTTTACAACGATAAGTTTGACTACATTGTGAGCCGCCGCGTGGAGGTGCGCGATGCCACCGGCCGCTTTGTGGAGAAGACCTTTTACATCAACCAGGACTACGCCCGCATACGCGGGCTGGAGCTGGGCTTTACCCGCCGCATCGGCAGCTGGTTGTCGGCCAGCGTTTCGGGTTCCTATAGCGTGGCTACGGGCAAATCCAACAGTGCGGCGGAGTCGGCCCTGCAAATACGGCAGCAGGGATTTGTAAACACCACCAAGGAACAGTTTCTGGCCTGGGATCGCCCCTTTGACTTCAAGGGCCTGCTGCTTTTCACCCCCGACTCAACGGTGTACCTGGGCAGTTTTCCCCTTCAGGGCTTCCGTGCCACGCTTTCGGCTACCTACAAGTCCGGCCTGCGCTATACGCCCTACCGCCTGCTGAGGGTGAACGATGCCACCGGGCGGCCAGAGTACGAGCGCATAGACGACCAGCCCTTCGCCAAAGTTGGCAGCCCCTGGTTTTGGGTGGACCTAAAGCTGAGCCGTGATTTTCGCCTCGGTCGCAGGGGGCTGCTTTCCCTCAATGTGGAGGTAAGCAACCTGACCAACTACCGCTCGGCCGCCATCGTAAACGGCGTGACGGGCCGTGCCTACGAACTGGGCGACCCGCTGCCGCTTTCGGCCCGCGATCCCCTCTACCCCGACCCCCAGAACAATGGGCTGCCGCCTTTTAACCCGGCGCGCTTTCTGGCGCCGCGCCACCTCATGCTGGGCCTGGATGTTGGGTTTTAATTTTATGCCGTAAGTTTCCTGAAGGCATCCTCCAGGGTGAAGGTTTCCATGCTCAGGCCCATGAGTGCATTTTGCTGCTGCACACAGGCCTCAAACAGGGCTTTGCGCACATCCACATCGGCACGGGTGTGTATTTCGAAGGTAGTGGGGCTGAGTTCCACAATTTGCCGTATTCCTTCCAGTTTTTGGATGGCTTCAAAATCAAAGCCCGGCTGCTCCAGTTCCAGCCGCACCACCCGCTCGTCCCGAGCCATCTGGTGAATCTGCTGTATAGGGGCATCGGCTACGATTTTGCCGCGGTTGATGATCACCACCCGCTCGGCTATGGCTTCTACTTCCGACAAAATGTGAGAAGAAAAAATGACCGTTTTGTCCTGGCCCACTGTCTTAATCATCTGCCGTATTTCCACGATCTGGTTGGGGTCCAGGCCGGTGGTGGGCTCATCCAGAATGAGCACGGGGGGATCGTGCAGCAGTGCCTGGGATAGGCCTACCCGTTGGCGGTAGCCTTTGGAGAGCATGCCAATTTTTTTGTGCTGCTCCCGCCCCAGGCCCGTCATTTCGATCACCTCGGCTATGCGCTTTTTGCGATGTTTTTTTTCCAATTGATATACCCGGCCAATAAAATCGAGGAATTCGTGCACGTACATGTCCAGGTACAGGGGATTGTGCTCGGGCAGGTAGCCAATGCGCTGACGGATCTCCAGCGGATGCTCAAAGATGTTGTACTCCCCTACCTCCACCGTTCCGGAGGTGGGCGGAATAAAACAGGTGATGATTTTCATGCTGGTGGTTTTGCCTGCCCCGTTGGGGCCCAGGAAGCCCAGTATTTCTCCCTGCTCTACTTCAAAATTCAGCTTGTCAATGGCGCGTTGCTCGCCGTAAATTTTGGTCAGATCCCGTACGCATATCTTCATATTCACTAAAATGATGATTTTCACCCAAAGATTTGCTATTATTGATAAATAAAAAACATTCTCCCTAATGAAAAAATATTTTACTCTGCTTTTCCTACCTCTGGCAGCCACCCTTTTGTTTAGCTGCAGCCCTCCTACTGCAACCAGTGAATGCGACCGCCTTTACCAGGAAAGAAATGGAGAAGTCATCTATTATGGTGACAAAACCAATGACCTCATCATTCACCTCACTTCAGAGCCTCCAAACCTTCACCCCACCAGCCGCTCACACGCCAACCGCGACATCATCGTGGGCAACACCCACATGGCGCTGGCGGTGGTGGGCAGCGAAGGCGAGCTGGTGCCGGAGCTGGCCGAAGCCCCTCCTGAAGTTTCGGCCGATGGCCTCACCTATACCTATCGCATACACCCGGCAGCCAAGTGGCAGGACGGCAGGCCCATTACGGCCAGAGACGTGCTCTTTTCCTATAAAGTAGCCGTTTACAAGCACACCGAAGCGCCAGCGGCCGGCACTTACAACTACTTCCTCAAGGACATTGTGCTGGACGAGGCCGACGAGCGCAAGCTGAGCCTGGTGATGGCCGAAAAATACATCCTCAATCCCTATATCACCTCGAATAACTCCGTACTGGACCAGGCCTTTTTCGACCCAGAAAAAAAACTGGATGCCTATACATTCACTGAAATGAAAGAACCCGAAGGGGCCGCTGCTCAGGATCAGGCCCTCATTGAGTGGGCCGCTGGCTACACCAGCGCCAAATACGGCACCGACCTGGCCTTCCTCAAAGGAGGTGCCGGACCCTACGAGGTAGTGGAGTGGGAACAGGGCCAGCACGTAGTGCTGCAGCGAAAAAGGCCTTTCTGGTCCGACGCCCTCAACGATGAGCGGTATCAATATTATCCAGAAAGGATGATGTTCAAGTTTATCCCCGACGACCAGTCGGCGGCCCTGCAGATCAAGCAGCAGGCCATAGATGTATCTACTCAGCTGAGTACCGCCGCCTTCGAAGACCTTGAAAATAGCGAAGAGGCCCAGTGCCATTATCGCCTCATCAAAACCGACCGTTTTTCCATTGCGGCCATTTTGCTCAACAACCGCCCCGATGGCATAGCGCACCCCCGCATTTTCGACGACAAGCGGGTGCGCCAGGCCGTAGGCCTGGCCCTGCCGGTAAAAGAGATGATAAGGACCTACTTCGACTCCAGCACCAAAGTGGTAAACTCACCGGTGTCGAGGTTTCACCGCGACTACAATACCCAGCTCCCCGACTATGAATATGATCCACAGGCAGCAGCCAGGCTGCTGGACGAGGCCGGCTGGGTGGACAGCGACCAGGACGGCATTCGGGACAAGCTCATAGAAGGGAAGCAACAGCCATTGAGCTTCAAACTGAGCTTTTCCAATTCGCAGCAGGCGGTATCCGATATGGTGGACCGCATTGGCATAGAGTTGAAAAAAATTGGCGTAGCCTGTGTGCCCGACCCGCAGCGGGGCATCAGCGGGCTGCTCATGGAAAAAAACTACGATGCCGTGCTCACGGCCCTGAGCATGAGCTCAGTGCCTTATGATTTTCACCAGCTCTGGCACTCTTCCAACTGGCCTTCGGCCAGCAACTTCACCGGCTACAGCAACCCCCGCGTGGATGAGCTCAGCGAGCTGGCCAGGCGGGAGCTCGACCCGGAAAAGCGCAAGCTGATGGTAGATGAAATCCAGGAAATTATCTACGAAGACCGGCCGGCTCTCTTTTTGTTCAACCCCACGGCCAAGATCGCCATTCACAAACGCTTTAGTAATGCCGAAGTCTTTCACGAAAGGCCCTACCTCAACTTTAGCAGCTTAAAAGTCGTTAAGGCAAACAGTCAATAGATGAAAGAATCAGCCAGAATGGTGGTCCATTATTTCGGCTAAAAGTGCTTTAATGGGCATTATGCCCCATTTAAAAATGCCTTTCCCCCTTTGAGTAAAAAATATTTGCACTTAGGATAGTTTTGTTAATGAATTTTTTGTCAGCACAATCTTGAATAACTTGGAGGTTGAAAATCCGAGTTATATCATGAAAACGATGGTGTTATTCCTGCTGCTGGGAAGTGTAGGTATGGGCTTGCTGCTAGGGCAGGTAATTGTCAAGGAAAAACCCATAGCTCCCGGAGTAGTTGTCAGCAAAAAATTGTGCAATTCATCTTCTGTATGGGTACCCAGCCACTGGAAATGGGACCCTCAGAAGCAGGCCTACGTATGGATTCCGGGCAAATGCGAGCCCCAAAAGCGTGGCTATATATGGGTGCAGGGCCTTTGGCGTAAGGAAGAGAAAGGCTGGCTGTACATTCCGGGTAGATGGAGAAAAATAAAAGCCTGACCGGGGTTATTTAAATGCGGTTTCTATCCATTTCCCCCCCACTGTGTAGGGCAAACCCAGCAGACGCGCCACGGTTTGGGCGAGTTGGTTTTGGTAAAGCTGGCCCGGAGAAGTAAGCTCACCCAGGGCCGGGCTGTCGGGCCCCAGTATGGCAATCCATATTTCGTCTGATCCTTTGATCTTTGTGCCATGACTGCGCCAGTGGTCCACGGGCAGGGTGCCCCTGCCGTGATCGGTAGAAATGACCAGGCTCGTTTTGTTGCGGTAGGCCGGGTGCGACTGCACAAAATTCCACAAGTCCCGTATGAAGGCATCGGTGCGATGCGCAGCCTCAATGTAGGCGTCGTAATCGCCATCGTGGGCAAAGTCGTCGGTTTCGCCGTAGGCAATGTAGAGCAGCCTGGGACGATGGCGGCGCAGGTATTCTTTGGCATAATGGTGGGTAAACACATCGAGGCGCACGCTGGTCCAGGGGCTGGGGGTTTGGCGCTGTAACTCATTGAGGAAGCGGGCGCGCTTGCTGAGCCTGGGCCAGAAGGCTTCTTCAAAGCCTGCATTTACGGGCAAGCCGCTGCGGGCTTCGTTGATGATATAGGGAAACACATCCCAGGAGCCAAAAGCGGCTACTTTTCCACGGAAACCCTTTTGTCCGTTGGCAAATTCGAGCAGGGTGGTGTTTTTATTCCATACTTTGGCATTGCTCTGTATGCTGCTGTCGGCCCGGCCGGTAAGGATTTCATTGTAGCCCGGATAAGAAAACCACTGGTCGTTGGTGACGTTCACCAGGTTACCGTGCATGCGGTTTCCGTACAACTGTCCTTCCCCTGCAATGACCTCCCAAAAGAAGGGCAACAACTTTTGCCTGCGCTTGCCGGGGTCGGGATCCCAGAATTTGTTGCGCAATTTAGCTGTCTGGTTGGTGTAGGTCTCATTTACCATCAGGCTGCTATCGATACCCTGAAAGACTTCCTGCCAGCGCAGGCCGTCGTAGGTAATCCAGATCACATTCCGGGTTTGTTGGGCGGAGGTGAAGTTCAGGCCGCAAAGGCAGGCAATGAGCAGCAGCAGTTTCAGGGAAGTATTCATTTGATAAAAAATTCTCCGATTACAAAACAGGCAAAGAGCACAGAGGCAATGCCATTGGTGGTAAAAAAAGCCAGGTTTACCCGAGAGAGGTTGGTAGGCGATACAATGAGGTGCTGATACACCAGCAGGGCCAGAAACAGCCCGGCACCAACCCAAAACAGCCATCCGCCGCCAATCAGCAGCCCGAAGAGCACAAGCATGGCAGCGGTGAACATGTGCAGCAGGCTGGAAACCAGCAGCGCGCGCGACTTGCCCAGGTAAGCCGGAATGCTTTTAAGGGCGTGTTGTTTGTCAAACTCTTCGTCCTGCAGGGCATAAATGATGTCGAAGCCTGCCACCCAGCTGAAGACTGCCAGGCCCAGCACGATGGGCGGCCAGGCAAAGCTGGCCGTCACAGCTATGTAGGCACCCACGGGCGCCAGTGCCAGGCCCAGGCCCAGTACCAGATGACACAGGGCGGTGAAGCGCTTGGTATAAGAGTACCCCAGTATGACCAGCAGGGCTACAGGCGAAAGGGCAAAGCAGAGGGGGTTGATAAACCAGGTGGTGAGCACAAAGAGCAGGGCATTCAGCCCCACAAACCAAAGGGCATGGCGGGGGGCAATGATGCCCGCCGGAATTTCGCGCTGGCGGGTGCGTTCGTTTTGGGCGTCAATGTCGCGGTCGATGTAGCGGTTGAAGCCCATGGCCGCACTGCGCGCAAACACCATACACAACACTACTAGCAAAAGCAACAACCAGGCTGGCTTATCGGACTGTGTTTGCACCTCCAGCCCCAGCACCAGCCCCACCAGTGCAAAGGGAAGGGCAAAGAGGGTGTGGGCAAATTTTACGAGCGAAAGGTACTTCTTCATATCCAGAGAGTCTGTGGGGGCAAATTTAAGCGCTAAAGCAGCGGCCTGCAAGTATGCCGACCGCTTTATCTTCCTCTGCTTCAACTACTGAGCCGGGGAAAGGTTGGGAGGGGGGATGGACGGGCTGCAAGTGCTGCCCGAAGGATGCCGGCATTCTGGGTACTCCCCAGCATGTTCAATCCAGCTTTTGCCGGGCTCTGGCGGCATACTGCCCACCAGCTTTGGCAATTTGGCGGAAGAGTTTCCGGGCCTTTTTAGGCTTGTGCAGTTGTTCATAGCAAAGGGCCATTTTCCAAGTGGCCTCTTCGCCATAAGTGGGGTGGCTGCGCAGGAGCTTGTATGCTTTGAGGGCCTCCTCAAAGCGCCGGCTTTCGTAGAGCGAACTGGCATAGAGGTAGCGGGCCTCCTGCTGGTTTTCATCGCCCTGCAGGATTTCCTCAAACTTTTCGGCGGCCAGGGGGTAATTTTGCCGGGCGTACAGGCTTTTTCCTTCGGCCATCAGCTGGCTCAGCACCTGAAACTTGCTTTCGGCGCCGTACTGGCGGTCGTATTCGGGTTTGAGGGGAGCATCACTACCGGAGAAAGGCACTTCTGCTGCCTGATCTTCAGTTTTGGAAGTTTCCGGTTGTTCAGCCTGTTTTTTCTTCCGGCTTGCTGTGGGAGCGGCATCTTTCTCATCAGCTTCCAGGGAAATTTCAAAGCGCTCCTCTGGCTTGCGGGCTTCAATTTCAGTGACTTCTGTCTCTACTGCCACGGGAGGAACACTGGCAGCCGATCCAGCAGCGGGCTCCTGAAGGGTTTGAGCGGGTGGCACCATTGCTGTGGGAGGCGTTTCAGCGGGCCGGGCTTCGGCCAGGGGCTGGCGGCGGGCAGGCCGGGCCGCCGCAGGGGAAGTGGGCCGCGACCGGCTTTCAGCTATGGGAGCAGGAGAAGGTGCAGGAGCCGCCTCTTCAACCGATTCAACAGAATCGGTCAATGCAGGTGATACGGCCACCTCAGCCAGCTCGTCCAGGGCTGAGTCGGGGGGGATTACCAGGGTAGGCGGGGCCTGAACCATCACTTCGGATTGAGGGGGGCGGTTCAGTTCATAAATGATGTAAACCGTGAGGCATAAAAAGGCCACAGCCGCAGCGGCGGGAATGATCACCCTGCTGAGCTGAAGGGGTTTTACCCTGGATTGCCGTTTGCTCAGGCGGGTGGGTGGGGGCTCTTTCAGCCAAAGCTTCCGCTGGGTGAGCTCGCCTATGCGCTTGATGCGCATTTTGGCCATGCGTTTGTCTTCCACCATCGACAAGCCCTCCAGCGCATCTGCACACAAAGGGCAATCCACCAAATGCTGCTCCACTTTCAGCTGCTCCGATGGCTTGAGGCTTTGCTGCAGGTAGCGGTCAAGCACCTCCAGGCTCGGACATGGCGACTCCTCAAATATGTGGATATATTTATTCATTTGTTTGCAATTGAAGCAGATGCTTTTTCAAGTTTCTCTTTCCGTTCTGAATGTAACTCTTAACCTGCTTAAGGCTGTAGCCAGTAAGCTCAGCCACCTCCTTATAGCTTTTTTGCTGCAGGTAAAACAGCTCCAGGCATCTGCGTTGCTCTGGCCCCAGCTGTTTCAGGGCCTCTTCCAACTGATTCAGTTCCCACTCCCGTTTCTCTACTCCGTTCATTCCCATCACCTCCGGTGTTTCGGCTTCTCCCGGCTGCTCCTTGTATTTCCATTCTTCTATTTTTTTCTTCGCCCGTTTCTTTTTGGCCAATTCCAGCAAACACTGGTTTCTCACCACAGTATGAAGCCAGTATTTAAAATTCTTCACCTCATACCGGGGCAGGTCATGAAGGAGTTTTTCAAATATTTGCATGGCTACGTCTTCGCTCTCCAGTTCATCTTTGAGGTACTTCATACAGGTCAAAAACACGATATGGGTGTATCGTTTAAATAACTCCCCTACATAAGCTTTGTCCCCACTTTCTTTGTAGCGGAGCAGCAATTCTTCATCGCTCAGTGATGTTAATTTTTGTTTAAAAAACATGGGCAAATCAGCTGTCAGCCGGAGGGGCACGGCTCTGAGTCTCAGCGCTTACTTCTTCTTGTTCACTTCCCCCTTAAGATACGCAATGAAATGATTTTCCACACAATTGAGGGGCAAATGGGCCTTTTTTTTCAGAATGTTGCAGTTTAATTAGAATGATTCTAAATTAGCGGCCACAAAATGGCGGTAGCTTATGAATATTCGGCTTTCAAACATGGTATTGGGGAAATCGGGCAGGATCATCCAGGTCGATTCCCAGGAAATGGAGCAGGCGCTTTTGAGCATGGGAGTGGTTTCGGGTGATTTCATCAGCCTGTCAGACAAGGCCCCGCTGGGGGACCCCATTGCCATAGCCGTCAATGGTACGAAAATATCCATCCGCAAAAAGGACGCTGCATCTATATGGATACAGCCGCAGGAGGAGCCACCCGCCAGCCTATGAAACCAAGAAAAATCGCACTCATCGGTAACCCCAACAGTGGGAAAACTTCATTGTTTAATGCCCTGACGGGGCTCAACCAAAAGGTGGGCAACTTTCCCGGGGTAACAGTGGACCGCAAGTTGGGGGTGCTGGACTTGGGCAAGGGCCAGCGGGCAGTGCTCATTGATCTGCCGGGTACCTACAGCCTGTACCCCCAGTCGGAAGACGAGCGCATTGCCTGCGAGGTGCTCAGGGATGCTTCGCAGCCGGACCACCCCGACCTGGTGGTGGTGGTGGCCGACGGCACCCAGCTCAGGCGGAGCTTGCTGTTGTGTACCCAAATCATCGACCTGGGCCTGCCGGTGGTGCTGGCTGTAAACATGGCCGACCTGATGGAAAAGCAGCAAAGCCGGCTGGACACGGACCGGC
>RFHT01000061.1 GCA_003696835.1 Bacteroidota bacterium | reverse complement strand
TTATTCCACCACTGCCCTCTTCTGGGCCACAGCTGCCACTCTGAAAAAGCCCAGTACTTGTTCATTGACGTCATCAACATTAACCATATTGCCTTTGACAGAGGCAGGCGGGGGGTCGAATATGCCCCCAACAAAAGCAGTTTGCTGCTGTAGGGTAAAGAGGTAGTCGTAAAAGGCTTTACTGATGGAGAGCTGCTCCACCAGTATGCTGTCGCCTTTTTGTACCGCATTCAGGTTGATCTGTATTCCCAGCCAGTCCTTGCCATCGGCATACTCATCAAAGCCGATGATGATGTCCAGAGGTTCGTTTTGGTACTGCCCATTGACATAGCGCTTCCAGCGGTAGTAGTTTTCCACCCCGGCGGGGTCTTTGGTATCAATAAAAATATTATACCCTTTGTCCTGTTCGTTGAGGGCTACATTTTCGCGAAAGTACAGGCTGTCAATGGGGGGCACTTCGTACAGCATTTCGGGCTGTGAGCGATAGTGTTTGCCATCCGGCAAAAAGATATGCAACACATATACCCCTGCTAATATTGCCGTTTTTTCACTCCTGTATATTCCTCTTTCTGTTTCTGCAAGGGTATCTTGTTTTCCTCCCAGCTCACTCACCACCACCAGAGCGCCCCTCACCGGGGGTTCTGCCTCCTGGGTAAAATAAGGGGCTGTATAGCTGAGCCGTACCCGTTGTTGCCCGGGCTGATTGGTGTAGAGCCCATCCACCACCAGGCGTGGAGCAGCCGTGGGCAAGTCCAGTTGTACTACCTGTTCGCAGGCCATGAAAAGAAAGGTAGCGCCCAGCAGCAAGGGCAGCTTATGCAGGGGGGTGAACCGTTGAAGTAGTACTTGAATATTATTTATATAAAACATTGACAATCAGAGTTTTAAATTAAAAAATACCAAATCAAAACTTAAAATTATAGGTGACAGAGGGAATGGCGGTAGCAAAGATGGAAAGCCTTACGGCCTCGGTTTGCTGGGGGTTGTCTTCATTTTGTCTGAAAAAGATCGAATAGGGATTTTTTCTTGCATAGACATTATACACCCCAAAGTTCCAGCTGCCTTCCCACCTTTTTCCCTCCTTTTTCTTTGGGTTGAGGTTGGCGGCCATATCCAGCCGGTGGTAGGCGGGGGTACGGGCTCCGTTTCGGTTGCTGTAATTGGGCACCACTATGCCGTCGAAGGTATAGCGGGCATCGGGATAGGTGATGGGGCGACCGGAGGCAAAGGCAAAATTGGCGGAGAAATCCCAGCGCTCATTCAGCTGCCAGTTGGCGGTGAGTGTCAGTTCGTGGGTCTTGTCATAATTGGCCGGGTAATACTTGCCCTGGTTGATGCCTGGCACCTTTCGTTCAGTACGGGAAAGGGTATAGCTCAGCCAGCCCGTGAGTCTGCCTTTTTGTTTGCGCAGCAAAAACTCCAACCCATAAGCACGCCCTTTTCCGGTAAGCAATTCAGTTTCCAGCGTGCGGTTAAACAACAACTGGGCGCCATCTTTGTAGTCCACCAGATTGGCAAAAGTCTTATAATACAGTTCCAGGGAAGCTTCGAAGGCATTGTCGCCAAAATTGCGGAAGTATCCCAATGCCCACTGGTTGGCAATGGCCGGTTTGATGTAGGTGCCACTGGGCTTCCACACATCTATGGGTGTGGCCGAGGTGGTGTTGGAAATGAGATGGATGTATTGTCTGGTGAGGTTGTAACTAGCTTTTAGGGCATGCTGGCTTCCCAGCCGGAGGTTCAATGCCGCCCTGGGTTCCAGGCCGCCATACTGTTTGATGAGCTGCCTGCTGGCGTATTGCAGGGTATCGGTAATGTTGCCCTCGGAGCGTGGCAGCCCTTCGCCGTACTGGTACACCAGGCCCGGGCCTATGTTTTGAAACAGCGAGTAGCGAAGCCCCAGTTGAAGTTGAAGCTTTTCACCGGCATTCATTTCGTGGTTTACATAGATGCCCGACTCCAGGGCATGCTCATGCTCCAGCTGAAAATCGTCAAAGTTGGGATTTTCACCCAAAAAATCTACCTCCCCGGGTTTGAAGCGGTACAGCAGGCTGCTAAAGCCGAAGTCCAGGGTGTGGTTGGGGTTGATAAAATAGCCAAAATCGGCTTTGAGGTTGTAGTTGATGATGTGGGAGGTCCAGTCAAATGGATCGGTGCCACTGTCGGAGCCCTCCGGAACCCCAATTTTGTAGGCATAATCGCTGTAAATGAGGGTAAAGTTGGAAAAAAGCTTGTCGCTGAAGAGGTGGTTCCAGCGCAGCGTGCCCGTTTGGTTGCCCCATTGGAAGCGAAAGGCATCCTGAAAGCCAAACACATCATTGCCAAAATAGCCAGAGAGGTAGAGGCGGTCGCGCTGGCCCAGGCTGTAATTGAGCTTGGCATTGAGGTCGTAAAAAAACAAGGTGTTGGAGTTGATGGCACTGTCAGATGAAAATTTGAGAAAGAGGTCCATGTAGGACCTTCTGCCCGCCAGCATGAAGGAGCCTTTTTCTTTTACCAAAGGAGCTTCCAGGAGCAGCCTGCTGGAGATGAGCCCCAGGCCGCCCGAGGCGCTGAATTGTTTGTTGTTGCCTTCTTTTTGGCGCACATCCAGCACGCTGGAAAGGCGGCCGCCATAGTTGGCCGGTATGCCGCCCTTGTACAGTTTGGCGTCTTTGATGGCATCGGCATTAAAAACCGAAAAAAATCCCAACAGGTGGGAAGAGTTGTAAACAGGAGATTCGTCCAGCAAGATCAGGTTTTGATCCACATTTCCCCCACGCACATTAAAGCCCGTAGCCCCCTCCCCCACCGTACTGACGCCCGGCAGTAGTTGTATGGAGCGTATGATGTCCACTTCGCCCAGCAGTTGGGGCATGCGTTTTACCTCCATGATGTTAAGCTTAAGGGTGCTCATCTGAACCTGCGACACGTTCTGGTCTTCGGCCTCGGCAGCAATGACGACCTCTTCCAGTTGAAGTCCTTCGGGCATCAGTTCAACATCCAGATTCAGGCTTTGGCTGAGGGTGATGTGGTGTTGCTGCTTCGCATATCCGAGGTAGCTCAGCTGGAGGGTATAGCTGCCTGGCGGCAGCGAAAGGGAGTAAAAACCGTATTCATTGGTATAGGTTCCCGTTTGGGCTTCGGGTACCATTACGGCAGCCTGTATCAGGGCTTCACCCGAAGAAGCATCTTTTACATAACCGCTAATGGTAAAGGTAGATTGAGCCGGGCAGCATACATAGCATATCATGCCGCAAAAAAGGATAAAGGCGTGCTTCATGATCAGAGAATTAACAAAGCTGCTAACATACATACTATGCATTACATTCGGGCACCAAAGTGCCTTGAAGCCCGCATAGCCAGGTATGAAGCAGGAAATGGCCGGAATCAAACAGGCCCGACTTGCAGCCGGGCCTTGCAGTATGGGTTAGTTAGCTTTTGAGACTCAACAAAAGTAAATGCCAGGGATTTCATATCAAAAGTATCTTTTACCCTTATCACTGCTTGCATAGCAAGGGGGAATGAACGATATTTGCCCCTGGCAGTAAAAAAAAATGAATGGCTGAAGTAAAAAATTATGCAGTGAGGATGTACAGCGACCAGCGCGACAACCTGGTTGTGGCACAGGTGCATTTATTCGACGAGAAAAATAAAATGGTAGGAGGGATAGATTTTTACAGCCCGCCTGCCGAGCTGCCATCCGACACAAAGGAGCCCTTCATCAAAATGAATATGCGCATTGACCGTCTGTTTTCCGTAGTGGATCTGCTGCGGAATGAAAAGCCCATCTACCTGGAGTGGCAAGAGCACCTGCATCATGCCTACCTGAGTACCACCCAGGAGCCGGTAGGAGAAGGCGAAGACAAAATCACCATTGAAGAATAATTGACCAAAACCTCTCACATACCTGCAGCTTCTGGTAACAAGGAAGCTGCTTTTTTATGTTTGTACGGCTTATGAAACTCGTTATCATCAAATACAATGCTGGAAACATACAGTCGGTCTTGTATGCCCTTGAACGGCTGAATGTTGTGCCGCTGGTAAGCGATGAGCCGGAAGAAATCCGCTCAGCCGACAAGGTGATTTTTCCGGGGGTGGGCGAAGCCAGCACCACCATGCGCTACCTCAGAAATACGGGCCTGCACTCACTCATCCCCACCCTCCGGCAACCCGTATTGGGGATATGCCTGGGCATGCAATTGATGTGCAGCTATTCGGAAGAAAATGACACCCACTGCCTGAATATTTTTGATGAGCGCGTCAGGCGGTTCAAAACCGAAGACCCTGCTTTCAAAATTCCCCATATTGGCTGGAATACCCTGGAAGAATTGAGTGGTCCATTGTTTCAGGGCATTGAGGAGCCGGCTTATGCCTACTTTGTACATAGCTATTATGTAGAGCTGGGCCCCCACACCATTGCCCGCACCCCTTACATCCAGCCTTTTAGTGCGGCCCTGCACAAGGGCAATTTTTACGCCACCCAGTTTCACCCGGAGAAAAGCGGAAAAGCAGGAGCTACCCTGCTACAAAATTTCCTCAACCTTTAATCCCTTAATGCAAAGGACATGAAAATCATTCCTGCCATAGACCTCATAGAAGGCAAATGCGTGCGTCTGGAAAAAGGCGATTACAGCAAAAAAAAGGTTTACAATGAAGACCCCCTGGAGGTAGCCCTTCAGTTTGAAGCCCACGGCCTGCAATACCTGCACCTGGTGGACCTTGACGGAGCAAAAGCTGGCAGGATCATCAACTGGAAGGTGCTTGAAAAGCTGGCAGGCCATTCCAGCCTGCACATAGACTTTGGCGGTGGGGTAAAAACAGATGATGACGTTCGCATCGCCTTTGAGTGTGGGGCCCGCCAAATAAATGTAGGAAGTACGGCCGTAAAGGACCGCCCTGCCCTGCTGCGCTGGCTGGAGCTCTGGGGCCCGGAGCGCATTATTCTCTCTGCCGATGTGCGGGACGGCAACATTGCCATACACGGCTGGCAAACGCCTACTGACATAGCGCTGACGGACTTTATCCGCAGCTACCATCAGCAGGGGATTTCTACTGTCACCTGCACCGACATCGCCCGGGACGGCATGCTAAGCGGCCCATCCCTGGAGCTGTATCAAAGTATCATGGAAGCCATACCGGATATTCAACTCATTGCCAGCGGGGGCGTAAGCAGCATGCACGACCTCCAGCAGTTGGAGGAACTGCAGTTGTATGGCGCTATCATTGGCAAGGCCATATACGAAGGGAAAATCAGCCTGAAAGAGCTGGAGAGCCGGATGGTAAAGCGTGGATCGTAAACAGCAGCGTACGCCTTCCCTATTGAGGGATAATTTAATTGTTTCAACAGCGTAAAACTCATTCAAATGTTAACCAAGCGCATTATTCCCTGCCTGGACATCAAAGATGGCCGTACCGTGAAAGGAGTCAACTTTGTGAACCTGCGCGATGCAGGTGATCCCGTGGCACTGGCAGCGGCTTATACGCAGCAGGGCGCCGATGAGCTGGTGTTTCTGGACATCACGGCCACGGTGGAGGCACGCGATACCCTGGCCAGCCTGGCCCGGGAGGTGGCCAGGGAAATCAACATTCCCTTTACCATAGGCGGAGGCATACGCAGTGTGGGCGATGTATCGCGCCTGCTTGCAGCCGGGGCCGACAAAATATCCATTAACTCGGCCGCTGTAAAGCGGCCTGAATTGGTTAACGAGCTTGCCCTGGAATTTGGCAGCCAGTGCGTGGTGGTGGCCATAGATACCAACCTCATAGAAGGAGAGTGGTACGTGTTTACGCATGGAGGGCGAAAGCCTACGCCCCTCAAAACAGTGGAGTGGGCCCGCGAAGTGTGTGACAGAGGAGCAGGAGAAATTCTCCTTACCTCCATGACCAGCGACGGCACCCAGGCAGGGTTTTCGCTCGACATCACAGCCAGGCTTTCGGGCATGCTGCCCATTCCCATCATCGCCTCAGGCGGGGCTGGCAGCATGCAGCACTTTGCCGAAGCTTTTCTTGAGGGCAAGGCTGATGCGGCCCTGGCTGCCAGCGTGTTCCATTTTGGCAGCATCCCCATTCCCCGCCTCAAGGCCTATTTACAAGCGCAGGGCATCCCCATGCGCATGGACTTTTAACCAACTAACCCCTTCCATTCATGAATCTAGACTTTGACAAATCCCAGGGGCTGATCCCGGCCATTGTTCAGGACGCACATAGCCACAAGGTGCTCATGCTCGGCTACATGAATGAAGCCGCCCTGGAACAAAGCCGTCAGAGCGGCAAGGTCACCTTTTACAGCCGCAGCAAACAGCGGCTGTGGACCAAGGGTGAAACTTCAGGCAATTTTCTGGAGGTGGTAGAGATCAAAGCCGACTGCGACCGGGATACCCTGCTGGTGCGGGCTGTGCCTGCGGGGCCGGTTTGCCACACCGGAGCTGATACCTGTTTTGGGGAGGAAAATGATGCGGGTGTGGGCTTTCTCACCCAGCTGGCCGCGGTGATTCGCAGCCGTAAATCCGCGCCGCCTGGAAGTTCCTATACCGCCAGTCTCTTTGAACGGGGCATCAACAAAATAGCCCAAAAAGTGGGTGAAGAGGCCGTTGAACTCATCATTGAGGCAAAAGACGACAACAAGGAGTTGTTTGAAAACGAATGTGCCGACCTGCTCTACCACCTGCTGGTGTTGCTTGAAGCCAAAGGCAGCAGCCTGGAGGCGGTAGCAGCAGTGCTTCAAGGCAGGCACAAAGGCTGAGGCCTCAGAAGCTCAGGCGTTCTGTTCATCCAGCCCGTATTGCTGCCCCAGGTGATGCTGTATATGTTTGTTGTGAAACTGCTCCCATTCATCGCGGCCGAGCAATCCAAAAACCGGATGCATGGCTCTGGCATGCGGGTGGGCTTCATAATAAGTGTAAAACTCGTCTATCTCCCTGAGTAACCTTTGCTTGGCCGTACTCAGATCGGCAAAGCGCAGCTTTGGCAGCTGCCCCGGCGGCAGACCCGCTATGGGCACCGAGCGCTGAAAAGGGCGGTTGCTCCAAATGAACCGCTTGAGCCGGGGCAGCTCCGATTCGGGGTTTTGGCAACTCAGCCCGTTGTCCATGCGCGAAAGGCGAATCAGGCCTGATAAGTGTTCCACCACATGTTGGGGGGTCATGTGGCCCCAGCCGCGGGGGTTGTCTTCATGCAGTTTTTCCAGCCACTGCGGCACACTCACCTTTAAGAGGTGGGGAGTATATATATGTGTGCCCAGGCCCAGTTGCTCAAAGTGATAGGAAAAATGCTTCTGGTGAAACCCCAGCCATTCGCGAAAGTTGAGGGGGCCAAATGCAGGGTGGAGGTTGACGGCCTCCGGGTTTTGCTGGTAGTAGGTAAAAAAACGTCCGATATTGGTCATCAATTTTTCTCCTGCCTGCTGCAGGCTGCCAAACCTCAGCGGCAGCAGGCCCGTGGGGGGTACGGGTAGGTTTTGGGGCAATTTTCGGGGGGTGTCCAGAAAGCGGGCACGCATTTGGGCTGTTTCTTCTTCGGAGAAAAATGGCTTAGCCTGTATGCGCCCAATAGAAATGAGCAACAAGATGGATAAATGCTCCAGCACATGCTGGGGCGTCATCTGGCCCCACAGGGGCCTGCTTGAAGGGTCCAGTTTGCGCAGCAAATAGCCGGTGCGCCTGAGCAGAAATGAATCTTCGTACATGGGAAAAACAACTTTATTTGTTAGAGGTTGGAGGTTGTTTCAGCTCTTGTAGAAAAGGAATCAATGCCTCCCAGTATTCTTCTTGCCCTTTGTGGGTGGACCACAGCACCTTGGAGCCATGCGCCCCGGCAGCTTTGGGCACAAACTGCACCGCATGGGGTACGCCCTTCAAAATGTTGCGTACACTTTCAGCTTCTCCTCTGGAAGAAGTGGCAAATACTGGCTTGTTGAGCCCGGCAATGGCAGCAGTAAGGTTAAGGGCCTGGCCAAAATACTCACCGGGGCTGAAAACGATGGCCGCCCTTACGCGATCATGCTCTTTGGCCAGCTTGAGGGCCAGGGAAGCCGAGTATGAGCTTCCTACCAGGATCACATCCTGTTTGTATTTTACCACCAGGTAATTGATGGCAGCCACCATGTCCATTTCAGCATCCAGGTAATTGACAGGCCGGCGCTTTTCGCGGGCATCCCAGGCAGTTTTGTTTTTTACTCCATTTACTTCCTTACCCGAACGCAAATCGATGGCCAGGCAGTTGAAGCCCAGCTCGTTGAAGCGGGGCGCACTTTCTATGTACTCCCCCCTGCTGTATCCCGCCTGATGGCAGAGCAACATCACCGGCAGACTGTCGGCCACAACATACATATCAGCTGTTATTTCTACTCCATCCAGGGAGGGAAAGCTTACCCTTTGAGGCCCGTCTTGGCCCCAAAGGCTGCTGCTGGCCAGCAGCAGGATCCAACAAATAGATGAAAGGTATTTCATATTTTTATTAATTTGGGCCATCGGTCGCCTCACCGCAACCTGGCAAAGGGGTAAAGATAAGTTATTTCTCAACATAATTTTATTCTGTATTTTGGGTTATAAATGGGGCAGGAGGAAAAAGCCACACAACACCTCCGGCCCTCACCGGCCTCTCAGGCTGTGTCAGAAGATCAGCATCAACATGCGAAAACATCTTTCTATTCTATTTTTGCTCGTTCCCCTCCTGATAATTGCTCAAAAACGTCCCCTGCCGCTGAATCAAATCGTAGATGGCTCTTTACAGCCAAAAGCGCTGGAGCAGCTGCAGTGGCAGGCCAGTCTGCCGGCATATACGTACGTAGATGCGGCACAACTGATTCAGGAAGGGATTGACTCCAGCAAAAACGTGTTGCTTTCCACTACCCAGCTCAACCGCAAACTGGAAACCTTTGGTAAGTCAGTTGGTGATTTCCCGGCCATCAGCTGGCTGAACGATTCTACCTTTTACTTTTGGGTAGATCGGGAATTGTTTACCTTTGAGCTGGCTGAGCACTTGCTCACCCGCAGGGCTACCCTGGAAGCCGGAGCCGAACATATAGATGTGGGGCCGGGTCTGGGGGTGGCCTATACCATCGGCAACAACCTCTGGGTAAATTACCAGGGCAACAACCTGCCTGTGAGTCTGGACGGCAACCGCCGCCTGGTGTATGGCAAAGCCACCCACCGCTTTGAATTTGGCATCAGTAAGGGCACTTTCTGGTCACCAAAGGGGAGCAAGCTGGCTTTTTACCGCACCGACCACAGCCTGGTATCCGATTATCCCCTTGCAGATTATGCTCAAACCCCCGCTGCCTACCGTCCGCTCAAATACCCCATGGCCGGACAAGCCAGCCACACGGCCAGCGTAGGTGTGTATGACATGGTGACTACCCGCACCGTTTATCTGCAAACAGGTAAACCCGCAGACCAATACCTCACTAATATTTGCTGGCACCCCGATGGCAACCGCATTTACGTGGCCGTGGTCAATCGCGCCCAGAGCAAAATGATGCTCAACGAATATGACGCCTCATCGGGTGCCTTTCTGCAAACTTTGTTTGAAGAAGAGAATGAAAAATACGTAGAGCCCGAGCATCCCATGTATTTCCTTCCCGGTAAGGGCAACCAATTTATCTGGATGAGCGAACGGGATGGATATAATCACCTGTACCTGTACAAAGCCAATGGACACCTGGTGCGGCAGCTCACCAAAGGGCCCTGGGTGGTGAGCCGTTTTCTGGGGTTTAACAATCAGGGTACCCAAGCATTTTTTGAGGGTACAGGGGAAAATAATCCCCTGGAGCGCCACCTCTATTCAGTTAACTTGCTGCTGCCATTTGGCAAGCCCAAACAACTGAGCCAGCAAAACGGGGTACACAGTGGGATGCCCAGTGCCGATGGCAAATGGATACTCGACAGCTACTCCAACCGCATCGTACCCCTGCGCACCCAGCTCCTATCAGCTTCGGGCGGCAAAGCCGTCAAGCGCATTTGGGAAGCTCCAAATCCCCTGGCCAGTTTCAAGATCGGCACCATCGACTTTTTCCACCTGCGGGCCGGCGACGGCAGTAAGCTCTATTGCCGCATGATCAAGCCCGCCGACTTCGACAGCACCCGAAAGTATCCGGTCATCGTGTACGTATATGGCGGGCCTCATATTCAGCTCATAGATGAAAGCTGGCTGGGCGACAGCCGCGACCTGTTGTTTCTGCACTACCTGGCCAACAAGGGTTTTATCATCTTCACCCTGGACAACCGGGGCTCAGCCAATAGAGGCCTTGAGTTTGAGCAGGCCATTTTCAGGCGCATGGGCACGGTGGAGGTCTGGGACCAGATGAAGGGCATCAACTACCTGAAACAATTGCCCTATATAGATGCCAGGCGCATAGGCGTATATGGCGGAAGCTACGGGGGCTTTATGAGCATGAGTCTCATGCTAAAAGAACCGGAGGTATTCCGGGTAGGAGTTGCCCGCGGCCCCGTTACCGACTGGAAGTATTACGAAGTGATGTACACCGAGCGATACATGGATACTCCGGCCGAAAACCCCGGCGGCTACCAGGAAGCCAGCCTGCTCAACCATGCGGGCAAGCTCAAAGGAAATTTGCTCATCATTCACGGCCTGCAGGACAGTACCGTGCTGCCTCAACACAGTTTTGCCTTTTTACAGGCCTGTATAGAACAAGGCGTAGCGGTGGACTTTTTTGTTTATCCCCGGCATGCCCATTCAGTGAGGGGAAAAGACCGCATAGATTTTTACAGGCGGATTGCGGCATATTTTGAGGAACACCTCTGAGGGTTACTGCGCAGGGTGCTTCACACTTTTCCCAGGCATACTGCCTTGACGATGCGCAGGATGTACGCCCGCCATTCCTGTACCTTTACCTGAATAAACACTTCTGCTTTGGGGTTGAGATTCAGGTTCACAAAGCCCACCACATTGGACCACATGAGGTGGTGGATGAGGTAAGGGTTGGCGTCATTGGTAATACTGCCATCCAACTGCCCCCTTTTGATCTCTTCCGTGGCAATTTTGATGGGCAAAAACTGTATGTCGCGTATTTTGCGGTAGTAGATACTGCTTTTCATGGCTTCGCTGATTTTGTCCATTTGCTCTCCTGCCAGAGAGTCGCGTATGATGGTGCGGTAGTTGAAGATCAAATCTGAATAGGGGGCATGTTTGGTACAAAAATCCAGATACGCTTTGGCGATGGCCAGCAGGGACTCCAGCCCGCTTTTTTCCTTGTTTGCTTCCACGGACTGATAATAAGTATCGGCCAAAAACTGGAAGGCATCGTAGGTAATGGCCATATAGAGGTTTTCCTTGCTTTCGAAGTAGGAATAGACCGTCACCTTGCTGCAGGCGGCTGCTTTGGCGATGTCCTCCATTTTAGTTTTTTGAAATCCCTGCTCAAAAAACACCTTTTTGGCTGCTTCTATGATCTGACGTTCTTTATGATTGTTGCTTGCTTTCATTCTAGTGGACTTTACCAATGGTTCATGGCATTTATTTCCTATTATTTTTTCTTTCAGGCAGTTTCAGTAGTAAGTAAAAGTAATTATTTTAAGATAATGAACTGGAAGTTCAGTATTTTTTTTATATTTGGGCAGACCGAATCTATAATCTTATCTTGAAGCAGAGGTTAACCCACTAAAATGGGAGCCTCTGTTTCGCTTAACAAACGATGGAATGCTATTTCTCGCGTTCCCAACCCAGGCTAAATTAATGAAAAAGGATGCCTTCATTAAATTGTTTTTTGGATGGTTGATATTATTCGGTCTGCTCATCCTCCTTATCTGGTTTTCTCCGCTTCCTGAAGGGGCAACCGGCTCCTCACATCCCGTTTACAGCAGCATGTTCAAAAGTGGGCCTTCTGTTGCCCTGCAAGCCCACAGTAAATATATGGCCTATTTTTTCGGACTGGGCATTACCTGCATTTTTGGCCTTGCTCTGTTTTTGGGCGCCTGGAAAAATGGGCAAAGGCTGGACCCTGGCCTCGGCCGTTGGCTGCTGGCCGGCATGCTACTGTACATGCTGGCTTTTACCCTCACAGTGGGGCTTTACTGGCAGGATCTGGCCCGGGAAACGACCCCATATGTGCTGGGGTTTCCTTTGCCCACTGCTTTTATGCTCTTTGGTATTGGCAGTGTGCCCATTATTTTTACTTTGATTTACATCCTTGGATTTGACAAATGGATACTGACGCCCGAAGAGCAAAAGCGTTTTGAGGAACTGATTCGGGCAAAAAGAGAAAATGAAGGCGGCCTTTCCTAATATTTCAATTCTCCCAGCATGAAAACCCCGGCAGGTACGCATACCAAGAAAATTGTTACGGGCGAAGATTACCTCAACAGCCTCCGAAACCGCAAGCTCAACATTTACCTGTTTGGCGAGCTGATAGAAAACCCAGTGGACCATCCCCTGATACGCCCCTCGGTAAATGCCGTAGCGGAGACCTATGACCTGGCCGTACGGGAACCCGAGCTCGCTTCTGTGCTTTCCCCTTTTACTGGTGAACGAATCAGCCGTTTTTTGCATGTATGCATCAGCACGGAGGACCTGGTGCGCCAAAATAAGATGCAGCGAAAGCTGGGGCAAAACACAGGGACCTGCTTTCAGCGTTGTGTAGGAATGGATGCCCTTAATGCGCTGTATTCCACTACTTTTGAAATGGATGAACAGTATGGAACTGATTATCATGTACGACTAAAAAATTTTCTCACCTTTACCCATCACTACAATTACGTGATAGGGGGCGCCATGACCGATGTGAAAGGTGACCGCAGCCTGGCACCTCACCAGCAGCCCGACCCGGATATGTACGTACGGGTGGTAGAACAAACTGGGGCGGGCATCTATATCAGTGGGGCCAAAGCCCACCAGACGGGATGCATCAATTCCCACTGGCTGATTGTGATGCCCACCATGCGCCTGAGCCAGCAGGACAAGGACTATGCGGTGGTGGGCGCCATACCGGTAGAGGCCGAAGGCATCACCTACATATACGGCAGGCAAAGCTGCGACAGCAGGAGCATGGAAGGGGGGCAGATAGACGCAGGCAATGCGCGTTTTGGGGGGCAGGAGGCCATGGTCATTTTCCAGCGGGTGTTCATTCCGTGGAAACACGTATTTATGCATGGAGAATACGACTTTGCTTCCATGCTGGTAGAGCGCTTCACCACCTACCACCGCCGCAGCTATGTATGCAAAAGCGGCCTGGGCGATGTGCTGATTGGAGCGGCGGCCAACATGGCCGAATACAACGGGGTAGAAAAGGCCTCGCACATACGCGATAAGCTGGTGGAGATGACCCATCTGAATGAAACCATTTACGGCACGGGTATAGCTGCTTCTTACCAGGGCTACCCCACCAGTTCGGGTGCTTATATATGCGATGATATGCTGGCCAATGTGTGCAAGCACCACGTAACGCGTATGCCCTTCGAAATCGGCAGGCTGGCCCAGGACCTGGCAGGCGGGCTGGTGGCCACCCTGCCCTCCGAAAAAGAACTGGAAAACCCCGAAATCGGCGCTCTTTTACTCAAGTATCTCAAGGGCCGGGAAAACATCCGTACCGAAGACCGCATGCGCATGCTGCGCCTGATCGAAAATATGACGATGGGCCGCAATGCCGTGGGCTACCTCACCGAAAGCCTGCACGGGGCGGGCTCCCCCCAGGCCCAGCGCATACTCATTGGCCGCATGATGCAGCTGGAGTATAAAAAGCGCCTGGCAAAAATACTTGCAGGCGTAGATATTTCCGCTGACAAATCGGAAGTAGCCAATGAACTAAGTAACTATTTTGCCCGGGTGTTTAAACTCTAAACCCTTTCATGGAAGAACTTCGCAACCCCATCATCCTCTTTTTCGGCATTTCCCTGCTTTCCCCTCCTCCCAGGCTTGCTCCGGAGGTGGAGGCCGTCATGGATATGTGAACCATCAGGGATGCAGGCT
>RFHT01000494.1 GCA_003696835.1 Bacteroidota bacterium | reverse complement strand
TCTTTCTTTTCGGGTGCAGCCACCAGCAAAGTGGCAGCATTGATGAGTTTGGCCTTGTCTTCCATAGACACAAAGCCCAAAAACCTGCCACGGTCTTCAATTTGAGCCTCCAATTCCTCTCGTATATCGCCATCGCCTATAAAAATGGTGGGCGCCAGATCGGCATATTGCTTAGAGGCCTCTACCACGTTTTGTGGGCCCTTCAGTTTGGTAAGGGCGCCGGGGCAGATCACGTATTGCTCTGGCAAGTTGTATTTCTCTACAATTCCGGCTGTATTGTCGGGATGAAACTCTGTGGTATTCACTCCACAGGGCTGAATGTGGAAGCGCTGCAGGGGCAGGTCGATGAGGTTGCGCACCAGTTCGTCGCGCACGTACTCGGTGGTGACAATGATGCCGTTGGCCTGCATTACGGCCTCCTCAATGAGCTGCCACACCTCATCCTGGTACAAGCCGTGATGGCGGGGCTCTATGCCCGTGCCATGCAGAAACAGTACATAGGGTTTGTTGTGGCGCCTGCACACATTGGCCGTGGCTACCCCAGACAAGTTGGCGTGATGTCCAATGATGAGGTCGGCTTCTTCTATGATGGATTCCAGCGCTTGCTCGTAGTCGGGCAAATAGGCCGTGGCCTCTTCGTAGGTCATGGAAGATACGGCCTTTTGGTTGCCTTTGGCTGAGGGCAGGTATTCGTGTACCGGCAGTATGGGGGAGTGCAGTTGAATGTCGATATTGTGTGCTCCCTGTACACCATCTCCTACCTGCGGATGCATAAAATACACCTCATGGCCCTGGCTGATCAGGTATTCAGCATGTTCTCTGGCTACGCCGCCACTTCCGCGGCCTTTGTTCAGTAATAGTATCCCAATTTTCATATATCGTTAAAGTTTAAAGATGAAATACATGCATGAACAGGACAGTTGTTCATTTCAGTTGGTCAAGGTCATCAGACGTATAAGAGAAATCCTGAGCGCTGGGAATGTATCCGGCAGGGTGCCGGGAATTGAGAGTAGCCAATTCCATGCCATGCTCAGGTGTTGGGCTCCTATTGTAAGGGGCAAGATAGGAAGGGAAGCTGAAAGTTGCGAATAAAATTCGAATTTTATGAAATGGCGTATGGTATGCAGTAAATGATTTTCCCAAAATAGAAACGGTCGCCCCGAGGACGACCGTTTTGCCTGTTGCCATTTAAGGGAATGTACCTGTGATTCTCCTCATTCCAAAGGGGGAGTTGTAAACATCCGGGCATACAAATGATCAGCATGCCCGCCGGTAGCAGCAGTTTGTGCGTCAACATCCTTATTTGCCAAAAACAGCCATCCCAAAACGGCAGGGACTGATGTCGCAGTCATACATTTTTACCCACAGCCTGAAGCGCCCCGACCACCTGGGCGTCACCGATACAATGGGGGTATCGTCGGAGGTTTCGTCGCAATCAATCTCGTTGCCATTTTCATCAAACAGGCAAATGTCGATGTCGCCGCAGTCGCCATCGCAAACTGCATAGATCTTGTAACTCCATCCCTGGCGAAGGGAAAAGTAATAATTGTCATACCTGCCTTCATTGAGGTTGTCATACTCAATTTCATGTGTGAGTTCATAGCCATCCAGGGCCAGCAGCAGTCCGATTTGCATCACCTGCTTTTCAACAATGTCATTTTGGGCACTTAGCGGCTGCCAGGTAGAGGCCAGCACCGCAAACAGAGCAAAAACGGTAAGTACACTTTTCATGGGTTTGAATTTATGGGTGAATAATTAATGTCAATCCGGTACTGTCACCCCTGCACAAAGCAGGTAATGAATCCAGCTATCTCCTCTTCACTTTTCAGCAATAAACACGACCTCCTGCACGAGAAAGCGCATAAGGCTGCTCCTTGCTATTTCAATAAATGATCTGCAACTTAGATGGTCATATTCTCCGGTCTTCCCTGGGGAATGACAAATATAAGAAAAGTATATTATCTGACAAAATTTTGAGACACGTTCGGTCAAATAAGTCCTTTTGGCATGCTTCCCAACTACCAGGCCCATGAACTTCCGCCCTTTTTTACATATCCAATTCCTGCTGTTCGCCTGTATGCTTAGCCTGAGCGCTTGCCAGGCCCAACCACAAAACGAATCCTCGGGCAACAGCCTCTACACCCATACTGCTCCCAGTCGCGATGGTACCGGCAAATGGTACCTGGGGCGGGAAATTGCCCAGGTAATGGGCCACCAGGGCGCAGGCTGGCTGGAACGCCCGGAGCGCGAGGCCGAAGAACGCACCGACCTGCTCATTGAGGCCCTGGGCCTCAGTCCTGCCCAGGTAGTAGCCGATATAGGCGCTGGCACGGGCTACTTCAGCTTTCGCATGGCGCCTCTGCTGCCACAGGGAAAGGTGATTGCCGTGGACATACAGCAGGAAATGCTGGACATGATCGTAGCCAGGCAACAGGAAAGCGGCATCAGCAACATAGAAACCCGTTTGGGAAGCATCAGCAATCCCGGTTTGGATAATGAATCGGTAGATGTGGTGCTCATCGTGGATGTGTATCACGAGTTTTCCCACCCCTACGAAATGATGCAGGCCATCGTCAGGGCGATGAAGCCCGGCGGGCGGCTGTTTTTGGTAGAATACCGCCTGGAAGACCCAGCCGTTCCCATTAAACGCCTGCACAAAATGTCGCTGGAACAGGCCAAAAAGGAAATGGCGGTGGTGGGCCTTCAGTTGGTGGAAAACAAGTCCATGCTGCCCTGGCAGCACCTCATGGTATTTGAAAAAATGAAATGAGCCGTTTTTTTGTCTAATTTTAACATAAACAACCTCAACAAGCATGAGTAAGCCCGAACTCGAAACATTTGACATTGACCCCCACACGGGCTTTTTGCCTGCGCGCCCTCCCCTACAGGTCCTGCCCGCTTACTTTGATGC
>RFHT01000493.1 GCA_003696835.1 Bacteroidota bacterium | reverse complement strand
TTGGCAATGTGGGATATAAAATAGCCGTAGCCTATGAGGGTGAGAAAGGTGAGCACCCCTGCTACGATGCCGCCGGGCGTGAGGAATTTCCAGCGCTGCTGGGTAGCAGGCGCCAGGTAGTAAATGAGGGATACACTCAGAAAAATGAGAATGAGGGTAATAAAATAAGTAAAACCCGTGAGCAAAAAGCTTTCAATGCCCCTGCCGATGAGTTGTACCTCCTGCATATAGTTGATCATCGATTTGCCCACCACCAATACCGCTATGGTGACAAAAAAGAGGGAAGCCAGGATGATAAAGAGGATAAAGGCCGTGCTGTACAGCTGAAAAATATTTCTGCGCTTAAATATCTCCTTGGTCTCGGCATCCTTGGTAAAGGCCTTCATCATGGCAATAATGCCCCTAAGGGCGCCGTAAACAGTAAGCAAAATACCCAGAATAATGGTGCCCGACCGCCGCTCACTGGCATAGTCGGAGGTGGCGATTTTGTCGATGAGTGTGTACACATTGTGGGGCACAAAGTTCTCTATGTAAGAGCGGGTTTCGGCCTGCATGTCGAGGTGTTCGGCAGGAAAGTAGGTGAGCAGGGTATAGAGCAAAAAAAGGGCTGGCACAGCCGAGAAAAAAAAGTTGTACGACATAGCCGCTGCCAGGAGAGTAAACTTGCTGTCGAAGAGGCCGACGATGAAGAAACGCAGTACATCATAGACGGGAACGCCCTGAAAGCCAGGCAGGGTGATCCGCCTGAGGTAAATCAGCACACGCCGGTACTTGTAAGTAGCAAATCTGCGAAGGCGTTTCAGCATGGCCATGAATTAGCTTTCTGCTCAACTTCCATAAACACGAATATAGGCAAAAAAGGTTTAAGCACCAGCGGGCCAGTGCTTGCTCACGGCTTGCAGAATAAAGTCGGGTACCCGCACCGGCCGCTGCCGCTGCATGTCGATAAAGGCCAGGCGCACCTCGCCCGTAGCGGAGAGCTCTCCTTGCTCTTTGTACACCTCATAGGTGGTGAGCAGGCTGCCTCTGGGGCTTTCGGGTATGCAGCTGCGAATGCGCAACAATTCATCATAACGGGCCGGTACTTTGTAGGCAATGTGCAGCTCGGCTACGGGCATCATGATGCCCTGTGCTTCTATTTGGGTGTAGGGAATGCCCAGGTGGCGGATGAGCTCCACCCGCCCCACTTCGAAGTACTCGGCATACTTGCCGTAATAGACATAGCCCATCTGGTCGGTATCGGCATAGCGCACCCGCAGCTGTGTGTCGTGCCAGAGCATTATTCTACATTGAAGCTGGGGTCAATTTCCTTTTTCCAGGCGAGCATGCCGCCGGTGAGGTTGCGCACGTGCTTAAAGCCCTGCTGGTACAAAAACTGGGTGGCACGGCCGCTGCGGCCGCCCGAGCGGCAGATGAGCACGATTTCACGATGCTTTACGGCCTGCAGCTCGTCCAGGTAACGGGGAATTTCGGCCAGGGATATTTTCCTTGCCTGGGGCAGATGCTGCATCTCCCACTCGTGGGGCTCACGCACATCAATCATGACAGGAACATCGTCTTCGTCTATGCGCCTTTTTAATTCAGAAACAGTAATGTCCATTTGGTATCAGGGTTTAAGGTTATTTGCTGCAAAATAAACAATTTTTCGGGCCAAAACCTCCTATACATTGAAACGAAAGTGCATGATGTCGCCATCCTGTACCACATACTCCTTGCCTTCGATGGCCAGCCGGCCAGCCTCTTTGACGGCCTGCTCCGACTTGAGTTCCATCAGGTCGTGGTATTTCATCACTTCGGCACGGATAAAGCCGCGCTCAAAGTCGGAGTGGATCACCCCTGCAGCCTGGGGCGCCTTGGTACCAGCTTTTACCGTCCAGGCCCTCACCTCCTTTTCGCCGGCGGTGAAGTAGGTTTGCAGGCCCAGCAGCTTGTAGGCTTCGCGTATGAGCACGTGCAGGCCCGGCTCCCGGAGACCCACACTTTCGAGCAGCTCTTGCCGGTCCTGCGGGTCCTCAAACTCCATGAGTTGTGCTTCGAAGGAAGCCGAAATGACGATGAGCCCCGCTTCCTCTTCTTTGATGGCCTCCCGTACCTGCTCTACGTATTCGTTGCCATCGGGCAGGCTGTCTTCGTCCACATTGCAGGCGTAGAGCACCTTCTTGTCGGTGAGGAGGCCCACTTCCTGCATCAGTTCCTGCTCTTCTTTGCTTCGCTGCAGGGTGCGCACGTTCTGCCCCTGCTCCACGTGGGCAATGTACTTCTCTATGATGGCCACCTGCCGCATGGCTTCCTTGTTGCCCCCCTTGGTCATTTTGCGGGTGCGCTCCAGCTTGCGGTGCAGCAGCTCCAGGTCCTTCAGCTGCAGCTCAGTATCGATGATGTCCTTGTCGCGCAGGGGATCCACATGGCCCTCCACGTGTACGATGTTTTCATCCTCAAAGCACCTCAGCACATGTATGATGGCCTCGCATTCGCGTATGTTGCCCAAAAACTGGTTGCCCAGCCCTTCGCCTTTGCTGGCCCCTTTTACCAGCCCCGCTATGTCCACAATCTCCACCACCGTGGGGATGGTTTGCTTGGGCCTGATCAGGGCCGTGATGTCGTCCAGACGCGGATCGGGTACCGGAATTACGCCCACATTGGGCTCAATGGTACAGAAGGGATAGTTGGCAGCCTCTGCCCTGGCATTGGACAAGGCGTTGAACAAGGTGGACTTCCCTACATTGGGCAGCCCTACAATGCCACATTTAAAACCCATTTGACAATATCTTTAGTGGTTAACTTCATGCATCACAATTTGGCCTAACCAAAAATGCGGCTGCAAAAATACACAAACATTACCGAATAAGAAAACCCTGGGCCTTTCATGCTGTTATAGATTTATCTAAATTCCTGTCTTGCATATATGAGAAAAAATGATAATATTGCATTTTTGAGATAGATCATATACATAAAATAGCGGTTTTTTAGTTTTTTGTGAAAAGCTGCCCGGTGGCTATGTTTCCCAACAAGGAGCGCATCCCGCCTGTTTGTTCATTTACTCAACCTAAACAATTGTATCATGAAGTATCATCCCATGAACCTGCTTGCACTGTTGCTGGTAGCAACCGTGATCTTTAGCTGCAGCCGGCCCCTGTCAGATGCCTACCTGCTGGGAGAAACGCCCAGGCTGGACGGTCGCTTTTCCATAGGCGCCGACAATGAAAACCTGACCTACTCCTGGTTTACCGACTCGGCCACCTGGTCCACCTCTTATTTTGTGATTCAGGTAGGGGAATTGTACGCCAGCAATTACCCCCTGCTCGATACCACTTCAAAGGAAAAGCTGAGTGCCTACCTCAGAGGCACCCAAAAACATGCCCGCCACGGTACCTACGACCTGGTGGAAACGGAATATGAATTTGGAGGCGTGAGGATCACCGAACGACTGAAACCTTTGAAAAAAAACCTCAAAGACCTCAAAAAACAGAAAGATTACGCCCAGTATTATGAGGTATCTTTTGAAATGGTGAATACGGGTACCCGGGACAAAAGGGTGGCATTTCGCTATATTCTGGATACCCAGATCAAAACCCATGACGAGGCCGTAGTGGAACCCCTTACCGCCAGAGGGTTGAAAAAATGGTTTGGCCTCTTTCGCAAGCCCCCCAAGCTGAGCAACAGCGGCCGGGTATTTACCAAAGCCAATATGCCCAAAAAAATCCTGGTGCATGCATCCCTTGCCCGGGATATGCAAAACCTCATTGGCGAAGTGCGCCCCTGCACCAAAGACTTTCCTCATCCCGACGACCTGGTAATTGGTGGCTGGAGACCCATTCACCAGGACCTGTGGAGTTACCGTACCAGCCTCCGCTATGACGACAGTGGCATTTCCATGCGCTGGTATCCCAAAACTCTGGCAGGGGGCGACACCCTGAAATACCGCTTTCACTACGGCCTGCACCTGCCCGCCTGGGGCAGGCGGGTGTTCAGAAAGGAACGCAAACCCAACGAGCACCTCATGCTCGCCTTTCAGGGGCGCACGGATTATCTGGTGGGCTCCTATCTGCGGGCCGACAAAGACACCATTGAGTTTGGCGATTCGGTGACGGTGAGCTGGAATGTGTACCACAACGATTGCTTCCCCGACTCTCTCACCGACCTGAGAACCAATGTGGATTCCCTGCAACTGTATGCCGGTGAGTTGCAGATGCATCCCCTCAAGTCCTCGCGCTACTGGATGACCCTGCAGGTAGAGAAGAGCAAAGTGCGGGTGCTGATGTACGATACGGTGCAGGTAGAATTTATCCCGGGCAAACACAGTGGCCGCTTCACCCTGGGGGCCGATGGGCAGGACCTGCTCTTTGGCTATCCCTTTGAGCTTTCCACCTCCCATTTTGTGGTGTCGGTGCAGGAGGAAAGACAATTCAGCA
>RFHT01000492.1 GCA_003696835.1 Bacteroidota bacterium | reverse complement strand
CTCGAAACCCATTACTTCAGTGCCTACCTGCACAGCATCACACGCGAAAGCTACGATTTTTACCAGCGCGCCGAGCAACTCATACAAAACTCCGGCACCCTCTTCGACCAGGTGCCTGCACCTGTAAAGGGCAATGTATATAATGTGCATGATGCCGAGGACCTGGTGTATGGATTTGTAGAATTTTCCCAGGCCGATACCATACGGCTAAAGATTTTAAATGAAGATATTGGTATCTTTATCAACGATCCCTGCAAAGCGCCTGAGCCCTGCCCGGATGTACTTACCCTTTCGGGCGACCTGGTGACAGTGCCCTGCATTTGTTTTGAGTGTGATGAGGTGTTTGGCCCCTGGACCACCATCAAGCCTTCGTACTGGGAGTAGTAGCAAAATAAGACGAATATGATGAAAAGATACGGTTGGATTTGGTTGCTGTTGTTGACGGCCTGCGTGTCGGAGATAGACTACGAGCCGCAAACCGATACCTATACGGCCATCAGTGGGGTGATTACCAACAGTGTGGGGGAGCGCAGCATTTTTGTGCAGCAATACCAGGGCTTTGGACTAAAGGGCATCCCTCTGGCGGCTACGGGCAGGGTGTACAAAAACGGCAGCGAGGCCACTGAGCTGATTCCCATACGGCCCGGCGAGCTGGCGGTGCCTTTGACCTTTGCGGTGGAGGAGGGGGCCAGCTACCACTTGGAAATCAGTCTCGACAACGGGCGGCAATATAAGAGCCTGCCCGTACTGGTGCCGCCCCGGCTGCAAACCGACTCGCTCACTTTTGAGCTGGAGGAGCGCCTGGATGGCTACAGCCAGGCCGGGGCACCCATATTTGTGTGGTATGTGGATGTATATGCCCATGTAACGCTGCCGGAAAAGGATGCGCCTCAGCCCTACTTTAAGTGGCAGGTGGATGAAAGCTGGTCCTTTGTGAGCTCGCTGCGCACCTGCTACATCCCCATTGGGGTGGAAGAAAACCCCGTAACCATACTGGGGCCGGAGGGCCTGCAGCCTGGCAAGGCCAGTGTGCGCATTGCCACCCGCGCCCTGGGCAAGGAGTTCCTGGACGTGCATTACTACAATGCATATTTGCACGCCATTGACGAAAAAACCTATGACTTTTACCGCAAGGCCCGGCAGCTTTCCTCCGAGGTGGGCTCCCTGTACGATCAGGTGCCCGGCCCCCTGCAGGGCAATGTGTACAGCGTGGGCAGCACGGACAAATTTGTGGTAGGCAATGTGGAGTTTTCGCTGGTGGATACCCTGCGCCTGCGCATAGAGCGGCAGGACATCGACCTGCGCATTTACAACCAGTGCGGGGCAGCCATTCCCTGCCCCATTACCGGCCCCGGCCCCAGGGCCTGTGCCTGCAACGACTGCGTCTCTGTGTATGGATTCAACAGCCAGGTAAAACCCTGGTACTGGGATTAATGAACAAGTACAAGATGAATATTCGCCACCTGTATGACCTCAGTGTATGGCTGCTTCTTTGGGGAATAGCGGCCCCGGGCCTCGCACAGCAGCAGCCGGAGTATTTGTACGCCCATTTCGACAAGCCTTTCTACGTAGCCGGAGAGGATATGTGGTATGCGCTGTACTTTATGCAGCCGCAGCAACGGCAGAGCAACATCGTATATACTGAGCTGGTAGGCCCCAACGGCCAATATGTTGCCCGGCAGCGCCTGCGGGCAGGTGGCAGCACTGCTTTTGCCGACATCGCCCTGCCTCCGGACCTGCCGCAGGGCTATTACCTCTTCCGGGCCTATACCAGCTGGAACCTCAACTTCTCCCCTCAGGTAATTTATGAGGTGGAACTGCCCGTTTTCAGGGCGGATGCCGCCCTGGCAGCAGGACGGGAAGAGCAGCCCGACATTCCTCCCTACCTGGCGCCCGCAGGGCGCATCGACCTGCTGCCTTCCAAAGGGCATTACCTGCCGGGCGAAGCCCTGGCGCTCAGCCTGCGCTCGGAGGAAGCCCTCCCGGCTACCCTTTCCATCAGCATACTGGACGAGCGCTATGCAGGCAGCCCTGCAGGCAATATATACAGCCGCCATGAGGCCTTGCTCGCCCAACCACCCGCAGCGCTTGCCAGAGGCATGGACCTCATTGAACCTGAAAAAAAATACAGCCAAACTTTTATGCTGCGCAAACCCCTGACCCAGGAGTATGTCAACTCCAATTTTATCATGGGCTTTATTAAGCAAACCCAGCAAAAAATTCTTCGCGTAGCGGAAAATGGCATAGTCACCTTTACTTTCGAAGACTTCTACGACAGCACCATCGTGCAGTTTTTCGATGCCAACCCCTTCCAGCAGACTTATTTGCCTGAGGTATCGCTCATTTCGGGCTTTTATAGCCTGGACCCGCCCCGGCCCTCAGGCCGGCAGCCTGTGCTCACTGCCAGCATACAGGACTACCTGCGCAATTATCGCAAGCAGTTCCAGGTTCATCAGCTCTTTGGCACCCAAACCAACATGCGCGCCCGCAAAGCCGATGATAAAACGGCTACCTATACCCCCACGTCGGTGTATGAGGTGGATAAGTTTATTGAAATGGAAAACATGGAAGACTTTATCAGGCATGTGGTGCCACCGGTAAAGGTAAAGAAGGCGAGTAAAAAAGCGGGGGGCAAGCGGGAATTTGAACTCTTTGTGCCGCATAAGGGCTTTAAAAATCCCCGCATTGTACAAAAACCTCCCCTGCTGATCGTCAATGATTACTTCACCTACGATGCCGAAGCGGTGCTGAACATCGACTGGAAAAATGTGCACCGACTGGAGGTGTATAATGATGTAAAAACCCTGCCCGCCCAGTTTGGGCCCATAGGCGACTTTGGGGTAATTGCCCTTTATACGCGCGACGGCCATACGCCCCCGGAAATCATTGCCTCGGCCAACAACATCAAAATTTCGGGTTTTTATCTGCCCCGCACCTTTGAG
>RFHT01000491.1 GCA_003696835.1 Bacteroidota bacterium | reverse complement strand
GATTACATCATTATCCGTTACTAACGGTTAATAACGGCTTTCAACGGCTTCCAACGTTTTCCCATGGGTCAACCGTACCCCTGCCGGGCGGTAGCATCCGAATAGAAAAATGGCAAAGGTGGTGCAGGGCCACTGGAACAATCGGCACCACAAGCGACCACATACTTAAGCATATTGCAAATATGCCCTCCCGGATATGCATAAACATGCAAAACCGGGAGGGCACTTACTCTGGAACGAAATCCCTGTATCGGCCTCAAGGCCGAACTACCATGACTTTCCTGACGATCAGGGCATCAGCTGAACGAATGCGGGCCACATACACCCCCGCAGGCAGGTGGTGAAGCCGTATCCGGAGCTGATCGGTAACAGTACGCTGCTCCACTACCTTGCCCAACTGATCGACGAGGGTAAAGGAAAGGGGCGACGTCTCATTTCCGCCTGAAATGTGGAGCCAGTCAGAGGCGGGGTTGGGATAGAGAGAAATGGGCAGACTGCGCCCCAGGCGCGCACTGCCTCCGTCTATGCTGATGGTGTAGTCTTCCACCTCCCCGCGGTCAAAGGTGCCGCATGCCTCGGGGGCATTGTTTCGGCGCATGGCCACCCGCATGCGGGTGGTAACGGCCCCTGCCGGAAGATTCAGGCTGCTGTTGAGCGTGCCTGCCTGCGCAGCGCCCGCATCGAACACCAGCTCCCCCGCATCGGCAAAATCCCCATCGGCATTGAGGTCAATCCATATTCGCCAGTACTCATCCCTGCTGGGGCCTTTGTAGTCCGGGCTCAGGCTGAGAGAATGGGAGCCCGACGCCAGACTGGCCGTCAGGTGGGTAAAATCGGAATATCCGGCCTTACCGGAGCTATTGGAAAACCCCCCTATGCTCACATTGGCAATCCATTCATTGGAGGAATTGTTGCCTTCGGCCGAACAATAAACAGGCCCACTGCCCGGGTCAGTTGCAGTAATGTTGACCACCGAAGAAGTGGTACTGGCATTACCATCGTCAGTAGCCACAGCCGTGAGGGCATAGCTGCCATAAGCGGGAATGGTCCAACTGATGGAATAGGGACTGCTGTTGTCGGTGCCGATGGCACTGCCATTGGCAAAAAACTCCACCTGCTGCACACTGCCATCCGTGTCCGACGCATCAGCTGTGATGGTAATGGTAGCCAACTGATCGTAATTGGTGCCGTCGGCCGGGGACGTAATGCTCACAGAAGGTGGGTTGTTGCTGCCATTATCGATGCGGTAGCTGTCCAGGTTGTCGAAAAAATAGGTGTCAGAAGTGAAAGAATTGGAAGCAAACAACAACACCATACCGTCCTACCGTCCACATCCGTGTCGGGCGTAGAGGGGTCGGGTTGGTCGAGCAGGCGAAACTCCAGCCGCTCCCATTGGTTTTGCACAGAGGTAAAAGCTTCATAACGGCTGTGCCGGCCAGTGGGGTAGTTGGAAGCAGTAGCAGTGGCACTGCTTTCCAGTTGGAGCAGGATGAGGGTGCCGGGAGGGGCATCGGTATATACATCCACGAAAAATTTCTTTTGTTTGCTCACATACTCAGAGGCATCAGCAATGGTGCTTACGCTGTACATGAGCGTCGTATTGTTCGGCCCCGTTTCGCACGTATTGTGCACTCAGGGCAGAAGGGTTGATGCCAGAGGCATCAGGATTGGACACATCCGGGCTGTAAGTGCCTGTAGCCGTTACCAAAGTCACCTTGTCGGGATCGTCAAAATTGATAAAATAATCATCTTTGATATAGGGCGGCTCCACCACCACATTGACCTTGAGCTGCTCGGACCCGCAGGAAGAGCTTATATCCACCGTTACCTCTCCGCCGGTGGTGCCCCAGTTGACGGTAATGGAGGAAGTGCCCTGGCCAGAGGCAATGGTGGCACCCGCAGGTACCGACCAGTTGAAGGTAGTACCCGATACGGCATTGCCCACCGTATAGGCTTCGCCTGTAGCCTGGTGGGCCACTATGCGCTTACCACTGATGTAAGGGGCCGTACCTGCATACACCCGTACGTAATCCACCTCCATTTTTTGGGGAAAAACAGTGGTGTTATCGGGGCTGCCCGGCCAGTTTCCTCCCACAGCCACATTCAGTAGAAAGTGAAAATTCTGGTCAAAAGGCCAGTTGTAGGGCGATACGTCAGAGGCGGTCTTGGTGAGGTACAAATAATCATCCACATACCAGCGAATGACCCCGGGCTCCCATTCAATGGCAAACTCGTGGAAATCATCGTTGAAAATGCCGCTGTGAAGGGTATAGCTGCCACCCTGCGACTGGTTACCGGGATAGGGGTCGCCGTAGTGGATGGTGCCGTGTACCGTGGCGGGCTGGTGGCCCACCAGCTCCATGATGTCGATTTCCCCGCTTTGAGGCCAGCCGCCGTACACCTCATCAGTGGGCAACATCCAGAAAGCGGGCCATATTCCCTGTCCGTAGGGCAGCCTGATCCTGCCTTCAAAGCGGCCATAGGTCCAGTCGCCCATGTTGAGCGTACGCAAGCGGGCAGAAGTGTACTTCTTGTTGCGTACGCGCTCTTCTTTGGCGGTGATGGTGAGCAAGCCATTGGCCACGGTAGCATTTTCTGCTTTGTAGTACTGCAGCTCATTATTGCCCCAGCCACATATTCCGTAGTCACACCCATCACCTATCATGGGTTCCCATTTGGTGAGGTCCAGGCTGTTGCCGTCGAATTCATCCGCCCATACGAGCTGAAGACACTGAGCCGGAAGTAGGTGTGCACACAGCAGCCAAGCCGCTGCCATCATCCAGTGTTGAATAAACGTATTGTTCATAGCCTGCCTGATTTATTTGGTTATGGTATGAGAAAAATGTTGGTTACAAATCCAAAAAGCAGGTGAACTCCTTACCATAAGCAGAAGGCGAGCGATCAAAAAGCCAGGTGAGCTGTGAAGCAAACAAATAGGTGAGCTGGAGAGAAATGAAAGGTGAGCAGGCTCAATATACAACTCCTTGTTGGCAGTACCAAAAAAAGGAACAAATCGAAACTACCTACGTTTCTGCCAGCAACATCAACAAGAGATTTTCCCAAAACCCTGGACTAAAGCCGCAAAACAAATTCGGCCTTTTTGATTCCTGCTTAGGCGATGTAAGTAATCACAAAATAGGGGTAAAAAAGCAAGCGACATTCCAGAAGGAATGCCGCTCAGGGAAAAAAAAGTAAAATAGGAGAATTGTGTTTTCAGTCAGGGCCAGGCTGATGGGAGAACAATCCATTCCCCCAACCGCCATTACCTGCCCGTGCGCCACAGTTTGGTGGCAATGCTGTAGCCATTCTGCACCACCTGCACCGCATACAGGCCAGCGGGCAGGGCTTCCAGCGAAAGCTGGTAAGCCTCAAAATGGTCTTCTTTCCGTATCAGTCTTTTCTGGTACAGGCGTCCCCAGGCGTCGTAAATCATCAACTCAAAGGTGCCCGCACGGGCAGATTCAAACAACAGACTTGCCTGCCCGCCGGCCGGGTTGGGCGCCACAATCAGCTTGTCCTTGGACTCATCTTTTTGTGGCTCAAAGGCCGGGTCAAATACCGTCTGGTGGTTGCCCGCCACATTGATGATGCTGGTATGGGCCTGGTCTGGGGGCAAAATTTCGATGGCCGAAACCTTGGGCCGGTTGGCACTGGCGTAAAAGTCCAGGTCGAGTACCCCATCGGTTACCGTTACTTCAAACTGATGGCTGCTGGCCGCCATAGAGCCCACCTCTTCTATGATGTCGAAGTTCACCAGGCTGGGTACCCCTTCAATGTCCACATTGAACACGCGGGTGCCTATGCCGCCGTTGGGCGAGCCGCCCGTGGCGCCCCAGTATATTTCAGCGAAGTGCAAAAATACCTGGTAGGTGCCGTTTTCCACCGGAACGTGGTAGCTGAAGCTGCCCAGGTCGGTGCTGGCTGCCCGCTCACTGTGAAAGAGGGCATCGTAGGGCGTATTGGCGATGGCCGGCGCGCTGGTATTGGTCCAACTGTAGTTGTTGGAATAATGCACATCTGCCACAAAGGTATGTCCGCCAAAAATGAGGTCCTGGTTGCTGCCACTGTTGATGCGCAGACTGGTAAGCGTGGGGCCGCCTCCACCAGAGCCGGGCTCTACCGTGAGGGTAAAGGTCTCCGAAACGGTATTGTTCACCGCCTGCCCGTCGTCGGCAGTAACCACAAATACCTGCGAGCCACTGGCGTTGGGCAGGGAGTTGATGCTCACCAGGCCCGTGGCCGGGTCTATGCTCACCAGGGCGAAGTCCACACTGGCAGGGGAGAGGCTGTAGGTGACCACCTGGCTGGCCTCATCGGGATGCACCGGCAGGGGAGTTGCCGTAACGTACTGGGTTTCGCTAAAATTTTCGCCCACGCGCACATCCCCGCTCAGGGTGAAGAAGGGCGGACGGTTTTCGGGCTCAGCAGCCAGCTCAATCTCTATGGCCGAAATGGTGGGCGCCCCAATTACCGGCAACAGCTCGATGTTCAGGCTGCCGTCGGAAACGGTGAGATTGAAGGTTTTGGTCAATGCCGCATGGTCTCCTGCTTCCCTGAAGATGTCGAAGTCGCGCAGCAGGGTATAGCCTTCCATGTTTACATCAAATACCCGCTCATTGGAGCCCAGCGCCTGGGTTTCTGCAAAGTACAGGGTGATGTTGTAATTGCCAAAGTACAGCGGAATGTCATAGGTAAAGCCATCCAGGCCCGTGCGGCTGCTTTGGAAAAGCGTGGGATCGTCCGTGCCGGTTATGGCAGCCCCTGTGGTGTGTATTTCTCCTCCATTGAAGTAAATATCGGCGGCAAAAGTGTTTCCACTGCTGGCCAGGTAGGAGGCCCCGCCGGCATTGATACGCACCATGCCATCGGGATCGGGCAGGGTGTCGGGTACGGCGGGCAGTACCTGCAGCAGGAAGCTTTCCGAAACGGTATTGTTCACCGCCTGTCCGTCGTCGGCCGTAATGGTAAACACCTGCGAACCAGTTTCTCCAAAGATGGAGTTGAATTCCACGCGCCCCGTTGCCGGGTCAAAGCTCACCTCGGCAAAGGTCACCATAGCCGGCATGAGGCTGTAAGTCACCCTTTGGTTTTGCTCCGCCGGCGGCACCGGATGAGGCGTAACGGTTACCACCTGGGTTTCACTGAAATTTTCCTCCACAATCACATCCCCGCTCAGGCTGAAGAAGGGTGGGGAGTTTTCCGGGGCCGAAGTGAGCACCACTTCTATGGCCGCCACCTGGGCCAGGCCCTCAATCGCCTCAAAGTCCAGGTTCAGCTCGCCATCTGTAATGGTGAGGTTGTATTCCCGAATGAGCACGCTGGCCTTGCCCACTTCCGCAGCCAGGTCCAGGCCGTTGATGACCGGAATGTCCTCCAACAACAGGTTGAAGCGGTTGGCGTTGCTGCTGCTGTCGATGTCGGCCAGGTGCAGGCGAATGGTGTAATTGCCAAAGTATAGGGGAATGGCATAGCTGAAGTTGCTGCCAGCCCGTACCTGCTGGTAGAGAGGGTCGTCATCCGTACCGGCAATTTCCACCGTACTGGCAAGCACCTCTCCCCCGCTGAAGTAGGCATCAGCCATGAAGGGCACACCTCCCAGACTGGTATAGGCAGGACCGGCCGCATTAATGTGGGCCTCATAACCCGTTTCCGGCTCGTTGATCACCGTGAGGGTAAAAAAGCGGGAGACCAGGTTGTTGTGATTCTGCCCGTCGTCGGCCGTAATGGTAAACACCTGTGCACCCACCTGATTGGGCACAGAAGTGATGGTGATCTGGCCGCTTTGCTCGTCAAAAGCAATGTTGGCAAATGACACGCTGGCAGGCTCCAGACTGTAAAGCACCGCCTGATTGGCTTCATCAGCCGGAACCGGCGCAGCGGTCACACTTACTACTTCCGTAGTGCTAAAGTTCTCCAGTAGCGTAAGACTGTTGGTGCTCAGGTGAAAGTCCGGTGCATCGTTAACCGGATTAACCGTGAGCGTAAATTCCTGCGTAAACAGGTTATTGGCTGCCTGGCCGTCGTCGGCCGTGATGCTGAATACCTGGCTGCCGTTTCCATTTTCCACAGCGGAAATATTCACTTCACCCGTGCTGGCATCAAAAGCAATGTGGGCAAAATCCACAGAGGCAGGTTCCAGGCTGTAGGTCACCGGCTGGTTTAGCTCGTTTTCCGGTACAGTACCCGGTGTTACCCTCACGGTTTGGGGTTGCTCAAAATCTTCATTAACCGTCACATCCCCGCTCAACACAAATACGGGTGCATCATTTACTGCATTCACCCTGAGCATAAAGCTTTGGCTGGCCAGGTTGTCGTTGGGCTGGCCGTCGTCAGCGGTAATGACAAACTCCTGGCTGCCGTGGGCATCGGCAATGGCCGTGATGTTTACCTCACCTGTAGCCGGGTCAAAGTCAATATTGGCAAAGGGTACACTGGCCGGGCTCAGGCTGTAGGTCACCACCTGGTCGGCTTCTTCGGCGGGCACCGGGTCGGGCGTAACGCTTACGGTTTGCGTTCCCACAAAATCTTCATCCACCACCACATCTCCACTCAAGCTGAAAGTGGGGGGCGTATTGGGGGTAGCCGGTTCATCGCGCAGCACCTCTATAGCCGAAATTTTGGGCTGGTCAATGCTGGCATACAGGTCAATGTCCAGGCTTCCGTCGGCTACCAGGGCGGGATACTCCAGCACCTGGGCAGCGAAAGGCCCTGCCTCCGCCACAATGTCGTAGTCGGTCTTTACCCTGGCGCCTTCCAGGTCAATGGAAAACACCCGGCCGCCATTTTGGTTGTGGTAAATTTCGGCAAAATGCAGGCGCACGAGGTAGTTGCCATTGGGTACGGGTATGTTGTAGGAAAGCGTGCCGCTATGGGTGCGCTCCGACTGGTACAGCAGATCGTCTTCCGTGCCCGAAATGGGCGTGGAAACCTCGTAAGGACGTCCTGCATTGTAGTGCACATCGGCCACGTACTCCAGCCCGCCATTGGCCGTATAGGCCGGGCCGCCCGCATTGATGCGGATCACGGCATTGGCCGCTGCTTCAGAGAGCACCGAGAGGGTAAAGGTTTGGGAGTAGGTGTTGTTTTGGTCCTGTCCGTCGTCAGCAGTAACCACAAATACCTGAGAGCCAAACTGGTTGGGCACGGAAGTAATGGTCACCGTACCAGTCTGGGGGTTGATGCTCACATTGGCAAAAGGCACACTGGCAGGCGAGAGGCTGTAGGTCACCACCTGGTCCTGCTCATCGGCCGGTACCGGGTCAGGGGTAACGGTTACTAGTTCGGTGGTGGTGAAGTTTTCCACCACATTCACATCCCCGCTCAGGCTAAATACCGGAGGCGTATTGCCGCTGCCACCAGGATCACAGGTGGTTTCGGCCTGGCTCAGGCTGGTGGCCATTGCCTCGTCCACACTTTCGTTGAAGAGCACCATGCGGTCGATGGCATAGCCGTTTGAACGTCCCGAAATTTGCAGGGTATATACGCCGGGATTGTCAAAGCGTGCATAAATGAAGTGGGCGTCATTGTCGCTGGTTTGGGTGATCCAGCTCCAGGTATTCAGTTCATTCATGTAAATCTTAAACCAGTTGTCGGCGCCGGAGCCCTGTGGGTTGGGGCTTTGGCCACTGCCATGGGGGTATATGATGTG
>RFHT01000490.1 GCA_003696835.1 Bacteroidota bacterium | reverse complement strand
GCTGCTGCCTGCGAGCTCTACCGCATGACCCTGGACGAGCTGGCCGGGCGCAAACACATAGAGCTGGTGCCCGAAGCCTACCGCGACTGGGCCCAGCAGCAATACCAGGACCTGGCACAGGGCAATACGGCCTACGTGGAAAGTTTTGCCCTGAGTGCCAACGGAGCCGAAATACCCGTAGAAATTCGCGCCGGCCGCATCAACCTCGAAGGGCAGCCCGCCATGCTGTTTCACATCTCCAACATACAGGAACGCCTCAAAAGCGAAGCCGCACTGCGCCAAAGCGAACAAAAATACCGCACCCTGGTAGAAAAAATGAATGAGGGCCTCGTGCTCACCAATACCGAAGACATCACCCTTTTTGTCAACGACAGCATGTGCAACATTCTGGGCCTGACCAAAGAGGACATGCTGGGCAAAAAAACCTCTGAATACCTGGCCAATGAGGAAAATCGCGAACACCTCATCCAGAAGGAAGTGCTGCGAAAAAAAGGCATTTCCAATCAGTACGAATTAAAAATCAAACGCCAAAATGGCGACACGATCTGGGTACTGGTTACTGATGCCCCCTATACCGACTCCGATGGCAACATGCTGGGCACTATCGCCATCATCACCGACATCACCGACCGCAAGCTCACCGAGCTCAAACTGCAGGAAAGCAACAATGAGCTGGATGCCTTTGTGTACAAGGCGTCTCATGACCTCAAGGGGCCGCTGGCTTCCATTATCGGCCTCACCAACATTGCCAAAGAAGAAATTCAGGACCCCAGGGCCCTCGAATACTTTGAGATGATTCAAAAAAGCACCCGCAGGCTGGATACCATCCTGTTGGATCTCATAGATGTAACGCGCATCAACAAAGCTACCCTGGAAAGCAAGCCCGTTCACCTCCAAAGCCTGATCGAGGAGGTGATTAACAGCCTCAAGCACCAGCCCAAGTCTGAACACATTGCTTTCCACATCAACCTCAATGGCATTCAAAGTTTTACTTCCGACCCCAAACTGCTGAGGAGCATCTTCCAAAACCTCATTGCCAACAGCATCAACTATCACGATGAGCACAAGGCCGAGCCCTATGTAGGGATCAGCGCCCGCCGCAGTGAGGAAGGAATTGTGTTTCAGGTAGCCGACAATGGGCTGGGGATCCCCAAAAAGTTGCGCCCCAAAGTATTCGAAATGTTTTTCAGAGGAAATACCCGCTCCAACGGTTCCGGCCTGGGGCTCTACATTGTAAAAAATTCCATAGAGAAGCTCAAAGGCAGCTGCAAGCTGGATTCGGAGGAAGGGGTGGGCACCACCGTTACCTTCACCCTGCCTTATCTGCACAAGCAGGAGGAAGCCAGTGAAGCGGTGGAAGTGGCTGAAAATTGAGGCCTGGCTTGTATATTTGCCACCAATCTTTGCATCCTTAGGTATTGCATACTATGTCCTTCTATGAAGGTTTTACATTTAGCAGGTCTCAAAAACTGGGCATATTGCTGGGCTTTGTGTTGATGGCCGCGGTCATCGGTGGGCTGATCCTCTACCAATACCAGCAGCCGGTATCCTACATCCCTCCCCTGCAGGTGGATAGCAGCCGAACAGGGACCGTTCCCCTTCTGCCTCCCGGCACCCGCATCGACATCAACACGGCCGATTCGGCCACCTTGAGGCAATTGCCGGGCATAGGCCCGGTGCTCAGTGGGCGCATTGTCCGCTACCGCGAAGCCCGGGGCGGCTTCACCGCTGTGGAGCAAGTGGGCCAGGTATATGGGCTGAAACCGGAAGTCTTTGCACACATACGCCCCTGGCTGGTGCTGGACCCGGCCACCATCCCCCAAAAAGTAAGCCGCAGACGCGCTCCTTCCCGTCCGAAAATGGCAGAAATGACGCCCATCAACATCAATACCGCCGACTCTGCCGCCTTGAGGCAGCTGCCGGGCATAGGCCCGGTGCTCAGCGGGCGCATCGTAAAATTCCGGGATTCCCGCAGGGGGTTCCGGCAAGTGGAAGAACTCAGGCAGGTATATGGGTTGAAACCAGAAGTGTTTGCTGCCATCGCTCCCTACCTGTACGTGGATACGGCCAGCCTGCCACCCGCTCCTTCGCGGCCTGCTACGCAGCAGGCCGGTGAAGAGCTGTTTGCCAGCCGCGGCCTGCCAGCGGGAAGCGAAAGCCGGGCCACAGATACGGCTGCACGCGAAGGCGCCGCCCCCAATCTGGCCACTGCCTTTGAGGCATTGGACCTCAACCTGGCCAGCCCGGAGCAGCTTGAGGCCCTGCCCGGCATAGGCGAAAAGCTCTCCCTGCGCATTGTCAAATACCGCCAACTGCTGGGACACTACGTGTCGGTAGATCAGCTGAGGCAGGTGTATGGCTTGTCTGAAAAAAATTTTGAGCGCATGCGCCCCTTCCTCAAGGTGGAAAATCTGCAGCAATATGCCCGCGCTGACCTGAACGCTGCCACGACCCGGCAGTTGAGCAAATACCCCTTTATTTCTGAGCAGCTCGCCGGGGCCATTGTAGCCCGCCGAAAACAGCTGGGCTGGTACGAAAGCTGGGAGCAGGTAGCTGCTGTGCAGGGCATGGATGAGGCAAGCCTGGAAGGATTACAAGCTTATTTTGAAATCAAATGAAAGAACAGATCGAACAGGTATATATCAAGTGGGAAGTAGCGGGCCGCCAGTTGCTGGCCCTCAGTTTCAACCGCAGCGGCAGCCTCAACCGGGCTGGCGACGGAAGTGAAGAGCATGCTGCTTACTTTTTTATGGGACGCGCGGATACGCCCGTGTTTGAAGCATTTATGGAGCAGGTGGACGAAAGCCTGTTTGAAATGGCCGGGCGCTATACCCTGCCCGAGCCCAAGGGAGAAATAGCGCGTTTGACGCTGGCCTTTTCAGGGCCGGAGCTGGATACCGGCTTTGAGTTTACCTATGGTACCCACTCTGCCGGACCTGCACAGGAAGTGGTAGAACTGTTAGAGCTGGCCCTCAACCTCACCCAGCAGTGGTGGGAAGGCCAGCTGCACCAACGCCTGAGCAAACAAAACAAGAAAAAACAAACCTGATTAAATCCATTCTCTATGCCTGCAGCCAAAGACATTCTGGCCCAACTCGTTGCTTTCCCCGTTTTGGGTGGACAAAGCAACCTCTCCATTGTGGAATACCTCAAAAGCTACCTCAGCCAATATGGCGTTTCCTGGCAATTGGTGCCCAACCCCGAAGGAAACAAGGCTTCCCTGCATTGTCGCATCGGCCCTGCCGTGGACGGAGGGGTCATTCTTTCGGGCCATACCGACGTGGTGCCCGTAGAAGGGCAGCCCTGGGAAACCGACCCCTTTGTGCTCACCGAAAAAGACGGCAAGCTATACGGCCGGGGTAGCTGCGACATGAAGGGCTTTCTGGCCTGCTGTCTGGCCTGCATACCGGATATGGTGAAAGCCCAGCTCAAAAAGCCCATTTATTTTGCCTTTTCATACGACGAAGAAATAGGCTGCCTGGCCGCCCCGGAACTGGTGGCGCATATCCAACAAAGCTACACCGAAAAACCCCGCTTTGCCATCATAGGAGAACCCTCCCTGATGGAACCCATCGTCGGGCAAAAGGGCATCTGCATTTTCCACACCACCGTCAATGGTTCTGCCGGCCATAGCAGCCGCATCAGGCAGGAGGTCAGTGCCATACATGAAAGCATGCGCCTCATCCTGTGGCTGGAAAATAAAATGGATGCACTCATACAGGCCGGGCACATTGATGCGCGTTTTACCCCCAACCACACCTCCATTCACATTGGCAAGATACAGGGAGGCATTGCCCCCAACGTTATTGCCGACCACTGCAGCTTTTTCTGGGACTGCCGCACCATCCCCCAGGACAATGTGCACGAAATAAGGCGCGATTTTGATGCTTATTGCCGGGAACGGGAAGCCATACTGCGCAAGGTATTTCCGGATTTTCGCATTCTTACCGAAGAACACCACCCGGCTGTGCCTCCCCTGGATACGCCGGCCCATTTTCCCATCGTGGAGTTGGTAAAGCGCCTCAGCGGAAAGCAAAAACTCAATGCCGTATCCTATGCCGCCGAGGCCGGGCAGTTTGCCCAGGGGGGCTTTGAATCCATCATTTGCGGGCCGGGCTCCATTGAGCAGGCCCACCGGGCCAATGAATTCATCGCCATCGAACAACTCGAAAAGGGCGTGGCTTTTATCCGGAAACTGGTCAAAGAAATGGAGAATGAGGCCTTTTAGGCAGTTGGGAGAAAGGCCCTGCACATCCGCATGATTCCTATTGGGTGTGCTCAAGTATGAAAGTCCTCAGGTCATTCAGAAATTTGGGGCTAAGTACGTTCTGCTGTTCGTCCAGAATGGCGTGTCCCCCATGGGGGTAAACCCTGGCCAGGATATGGTGAAGCCCCTCTTTCTCCAGGCGCTGCATACTTTGCTCAACCGGACAATTCGTATCATCTTCCCCATAAGCGATGAATACCGGGATCTTTACTTTTTTCCAGTAAACAACAGGGTCATATTCCATAAATACCGCAACCCTCGGCTTTTTTTCCAGCATCTTGGCGGTTAATGGCGCCATGATGCGCGCAATAAGGTCATAAGTGTATGGCCTTAGGTTGTGGTATTCCTCAAACCGCAATTGGTCCCTGGCCGTTGTAAGAGAGCCCGACATATTGACAACAAATGCCAGGTCGTCCCGCTCAGCAGCAACGATGGGCGCTATCCAGCCGCCCTGGCTCATGCCTATTATTCCAATTGCTGAATAGGGCAAATTTTCCTGGCTTTTGATAAAATCTATCGCAGCATGCGTATCTGTGGCCAATTTTTCCAGGGGAACTCCCTCCCAGCTTCCTGCTGACTGTTCACTGCCCCTTTTGTCGGGCAGCAGAATGGCTATGCCGTTTTCCTGCAAATGCTTAACAACACTCAAATACCAGGGATTGTTGCGGCGGCTGCTTCCGGAGCCATGTATGATAACAGCCACGGGAAAAGAATCCACTTCCCGCGGAATGAACAGCATGCCGCCCAGCTTGATGCTATCCGCCTGATTCACAAAACTCACTTCCTGGTATTCCAGCTCAGTGAGCGCGGGCCCCTCTACAAAACGATGGGTATCCTTTTTGAAAAGGAAGGGGAGCAAGAGGAGAAGCAGGAATACAACCAATGCGATTAGCAGTTTGTTTCTCATTGCTGCTTGCTTATGCATGTTCAAAGGGGCTTTTCTTTCCCTTATTGGCGCACCTATGGTTATTTTTCTGCTACCGTTATCAACTTGTCGGAGTTAAATATTGCCGCTGGAGAAATCACTTTTTCGCCCATTGGAATGTTATCTCCATATCTTTCTTTCATCTTAGCCCGAACAATTTCACTGCTCAGGTCAAAGTCTGCAAGCTGTTCAAGTTGCCCAACTTCTACCTTGGCTGCTTGCTTGTAGATTTTCCAAACAAGTTCGGAACAGTAGATTCTATCGTTTGACCATTCGAAGTAGAGGTCGTACGGCTTTCCCTTGAATTGTTCACCCGTGCGCTTCATTTCTTTGAGCACAGAGTTCGTCAGGATATTTTCCGCATTTTTCAACCTCTTTATGACGTAATGTCCGTTTTCACCCCGATTTATCCATTCTTTTAAAGGAGTCAATTTCACGGGCTGTACAGCTTCGTACACAAAAAGCTGCCCATCATTTTCGTAAATGATTCCCATGTGACTGTACCTGGAATTTGTTGCCAATTGAATGGCTTTGCTTTGGCTTGAGGTTGAAGTCTGGAAAATGATATCTCCTTGCTGTATGTTCTTGTGAAGGGTAAGTTCTTTCGGCCTTTCAGCATCACTTTTGACTCCCCCCTTCAATTGATGCATGGGAATTCCCCAATAAAGGAGGAATCCTAAAATGGATACTGCTAATATCGCCAAACCTACTTTTTTCATATAGTTTTGCGTCCTTTGTTTGGAAGCAAGGTAAACAAATGGGAGGAGAATTGCTAAAGGGGTTGAGGTTTTGTGAAAGGTTGGTTACTGCCGGAGAGGGGACGGTCAGCGCCAGTTTATCCCGAAAAGGATACTCCGATAAAACGGAGCTAAATGATAGCGTCTTTCCTGCGTGTTGCTGTATGCCAAATACGTACTCCCAAAAAACATCCCCCAAAGGACGAATGTCCTTTGGGGGAAAATAGGTATGCCCCGTACCGGGTTTACCTTTCCATACTAATTACTTTCCGAAGTACGCCTTGCTACCTGGGTAAAGAGTACGCCACCGTCGCGCAGGTCCACGTGGTTGGCGTCCAGCTTGCCGGTGCGGCGCAGGTCAATCCAGCGGTGGCCGCCTTCGGCCCAGAGGGAGTACCTTCTCTGGAAGAGGATTTCCTCCAGGATTTCATCCTGGGAGTTACCGCCGGTGTAATCGCCTATGCCCCATGCATTGCGAATGATGTTGATGGCCCGAATGGCCTCATTGGGGTCGCCGGTCATGAGTTTGGCTTCGGCGTAAATGAGGATGAGCTCCTCATTGCGAATGTAGGGGATGGGTGCCGTGTTGCTGGCCCAGCGGGCATCCTGGTATTCGCCGGGAATTTGCTGGCCGTTGGCGTCGGTGAGGCCAGGGTTGGAAGCGGGGTTGTTTACGCGCTTGGCAAATTTGCTCAGGCGGCCGTCGCCGGGTATGGCATCTTCAATCATAGCCGGGTGAACAATTAAAATGGTGTTGGTGGGTTTATCCAGGGGATAAAAGAGGGGATTGTTCACATCGGGGGCTTCACCATATACGTGTGCGGGGCCCCGCATGAGGTCGCCATTGAGGTCCATGAAGGACTCGTTGAGGGCGGACAGGGCACCGGCGTAGTCATTGGCGTAGAGGGCTGCCCGTGCAGCTATGGCGCGGTTGACCTGCGCCAGGGAAGCGGGATCATCAAAGCCCGCATAGCCGCTGGTGAGGGTAAAGGGCAGGCTGTTGCCGGCATTCTGGAGGTCCTGGTAGCCTTCATCCAGTATGGCCTGAATGGATTTGATGGCCGTATTGTAGTCCACAATGGGGCCCGGCTTGAGGGGGTCTTCCACGTCAATGCGGATGCCATTTTCATTTTGCTGCATGAGGGGATAAATGAGCTGGTGGCCCTTTACGGTTTTGGCAAAACCGGTATAGGCCGCTATTTCCCTGGGGTTGAGGGAAGAGCTCGCCTGAGCAGCCGAAATGAGCACATTGGCCTGTTTTACGGCCAGGTAGGGGGTGGTGTAGGTACCCGCCGAGGCAAAGAAGTCCGGATAGGTTTGGCTTACGCCTATGCCCAGCCAGTGGCTGAGGAAACGGGGGTCTGAGCCAAAATAAGCCCATACCTCGCGGCCAAAGCTGCCAAACATCTGCGTAGCAGAGCCAAAATAGTTTCTGTGCCGGGCTTCCAGGCCGGTCACCAGCGTTTGAAGTTCTGCTTTGGAAGCATCATTGGTCACACTTCCCAGCGAGGGGTTGTTGGGGTCCACCACTTCTTCTATCTCGCAGGAAGTGAAGCAAAGCAGCCCCATCAGAAGCGCTGCTATGGCATATAGATGAAATATTTTCTTCATAACTAATGGTTGATTTGATTGAAAAACAAAGTCGTACATTCCCTTCCTTAGAAATCCAGGTTCAGGTG
>RFHT01000489.1 GCA_003696835.1 Bacteroidota bacterium | reverse complement strand
TAACATATTGAGTTGAAAACAGAACAGAGAAACAGCATGAAGCAGGAGGATAGGAATGGCGTATTATGGACGGATATAGCGAGTGGGGGCAGCAGGCTGCGGGCTGCCATAGAATCACTCTACCGGGATAAAGGATGCAGGGCAAAGATTGTGTCCTTTGTGCGCTCGCGCAATGGCAGCCTGGAAGATGCCGAGGATGTATTTCAGGAAGGTATCAGGTTGTTGATACTGAATGTGAGAGCGGGAAAATATAAAGGAGAGGGCAGCCTGGCGGCTTATTTGTTTGGCGTATGTAAAAGGCTGTGGTACAAGCGATTCCAGAAGATGATGCGCGATGCCAGCCTGGAAAATACGGCTTTTCCCGAAGCGGAAAGCAGGCAGAAAAATCCCGAGGAACTGCTGCTGCAGGCCGAGCAGGTACAGGCCATAGAAGCCCTGCTGGCCTCCCTGGGCACCAGTTGCAGGCGGGTGCTGGAAATGTGGCAGCTCAGCTTTTCCATGAGGGAAATCGCCCGGGAGCTCGGCTACAAAAACGAAGCGGTTGCCCGCAAAAAAAAGCGCCTGTGTATGGTCAAACTATTGGAAAAGCTGGACGAGGAGCCTGAATTACTCAATTTTTTAAAACAACAGTTGGAGCTATATACCTGACGTATCATGGATAAGGAACAAACATACCATCAAATAGAAGCTTACCTGGATGGCCTGCTGCCTCCAGAGGAGCGGGAGGCCTTTGAGCAGAAACTCAGGCAGCAACCCGCCCTGAAGGAACAACTGGACAAACACCGGGCAGCCCGCCTGCTGCTGGAAATCAGTGCAGGTAGGAAGCTGTTGGAGGAGGTGGCAGATAAAAAAACGCTGCGCCCATTTCGCGCCGGACAGAGGTGGATGCTGTGGTCTGCTGCCGCAGCGGTGGTATTGCTGGCTCTACTGTGGTCCTTTATGAGCCTCAAAACCCAATATACTCCCCAAAACCTGGCCATGCAGCATTTCGAGTTATATCCAGGGAGTAGCATACGGGCCGAGCGTGCTGAGGCGGGCCTGTTTGAAAAAGGCATGCTGGCCTATGAAGCGGGAGACCTGGATGCAGCTATCCGCCACTTTTCGGCCATGCAGCCCGCCGCCGCCCGCTACGCGGAGTCGCGCCTCTATCTGGGGGTTGCCCTGCTGCAAAACGGGCAGGCAGGCGAGGCCGCTTCCGTTCTGAAGACCCTGATAGCATCCAACGACAGCCGTTTTTCGCCCGCAGCACAGTGGTACCTCTGCCTGGCCTACCTCATGGATGGACAGGTAGAGGCCAGCAAAGAGCTGGCCTCGGTCCTGGCGGCCGATACCCGCCATGCCTATTCAGCCAGTGCCAGGCGCCTGCTCAAAGACATGAATTCCTTCTTTTTTCAGCTATAAATTGCGCCGGTCGATCAACTTCACCGGCTTGCGGCTCATGGCGGGAAACATCATGCGCGATACTTCCTCTGTGCTGTGAAATTTCAACTTGGGTTTTACCCGCAGCCGGGCCTGAAACTGCTCCATTATAGAAGTGGCAAGCGTTTTACCTGCTTGCCCGCAACCAATGTGTACAGTGATCTCATCCATTCCGCTTGGATTGGAGCTGAGCTCCACCACGTATTTTTCCACCCCCTCTATGCGGTTGAGCACCTCGTAAATGGCCGGTGGGTACAGGCTGGTGCCTTTGTATTTGATCAAATGCTGCTTGCGACCGACCACCGGGCCCAGGCGGGGATTGTTGCGCCCGCAGCTGCAGCTCCCGGTATGGAGCTGGGCGATGTCTCCGGTTTTGAAGCGCAGCAGGGGCATGCCTTCCACGCCCAGGGGAGTAACGGTTACCTCTCCTGCCTCTCCTGCCGGCACTGGCTGATCGTGCTCGTCCAGCAATTCCACGATGATGAGCTCCGGGTGAAGGTGCCCGCCCCGCCCGGCTGCGCATTCGGTAAAGGCCGTGGCCATTTCGGTAGAAGCATAGGTGCTGTACAACTCCAGCTCCCATAGCTCCCTGATTTTCTGGCCCAGGGCGTTGAGGGAAAAATCGGGCTTGCGGATGGGCTCGCCTATGCATACGGCCTTGCGCACACTGCTGCTGCGCCAGTCTATGCCGTGCTTGCTGGCATAGTGCAGGATATGCAGCAAAAAGGAAGGCACCGTAATGAGCACATCGGGTGAAAAACGAAAAATGCTGTCCCATTGCAGGCCCGGCACGCCGCTGCCCACGCGTATGATACTGCCTCCCAGCTTGCGTACCCCCATAAAATAGGCCAGACCTGCCATAAAACGGCGGTCCATGGTGGTCATGAGCTGAAACACATCCCCCGGGCCGGCACCGGCGCACAGAAAGGAAATGGCCTCGTTGTAAGCCAGGCGTTGGAGGTCCTTTTCGGTAAGGGCAATGCTCACGGGATCGCCCAGGGTGCCGGAAGTGGTTACGTAGTCCACAATTTCGGCCCGTTCTACACACATAAAAGCCTGGTTGTGTTGCTGAAGGTCGTTTTTTGAGGTGGTGGGCAGCAAAGGGAGGTCCTCCAGCCCGCGTATTTTTTGGGGTTCAATACCTGCCTGCTGAAAACGCGAGCGGTAGTAGGGAGAATGGGCATACACATATTGCAGGTGGGCCGCCAGCAGTTGCTGCTGGCGGGCGCGTATGTCATCTGCTGAGGCAAATTCAATGGCGGGTGCTTGCATGGGATATGCTAATTGCTTGGGCTGCAATTTCACAGCTGACTGGGTAAAAAACAAGTAGGGAGAAGACCAGGCCATTCGTTTTAGATAAACAAAACCTCAAACCGCTTGATGTTTACGCCTACCAAGATGAAAATACTGACACTACTCTGGCTGCTGGGGGGAATGGGCATC
>RFHT01000488.1 GCA_003696835.1 Bacteroidota bacterium | reverse complement strand
GGTGGTTGACAAAAACAAAGTTTCATGTATGCATGCTCAATGAAGGCACTATTGGGGTATTCCCCCTTTTTTGCAGCAGGTATATGCTGAATAGTTACGTTTACCTTTAAAAAAGCTGGTTAAAGGCCAATTTCTAAATTTTTATTCAAAGAAAGAAAAAATGCCCAACGAAATAATCTGCACACCAACAATTTCATCTCTGCTTGGCCTCCTCAATCCTCCACCCTGATGCACTCCACCCAGTGTTTGGCAGTTTTGCCGGTGAAGTGGGCTATCTGGTGGCGGCAGCTGAAGCCGCAGGCCAGGATTTCGGTTTCGGGACCGGCCTGGCGTATGGCGGGGAAGAGCCGCCGCTCACCTATGCGGCGGGAGAGCTCGTAGTGCTCTTTTTCATAGCCAAAAGAGCCCGCCATGCCACAGCAGCCGGCGGGAATTTCGGTAATGGAGTCGTTTTCGGGCAGTTGCTTCATGGCCTGTGTGCCAAACAAAGCCTTTTGGTGGCAGTGGCCATGCAGCAGGGCCGGCGGCGCCTGCAGCCGCACGCGCAGCCTGCCTGCTGCTTTTTCCTGCGCCAAAAACACGTCAATCATGCTCACATGCTGGCGGATACGCCCGATGAGGGCCTCATCATCGATGAGGTCGGGCAGGTCGTCCAGCAGGGCGGAGGCACAGCTGGGCTCGCACAGCAGCACGGGAATGCCCTGGCTGAGAAACTGGGCATCCAGGGCCTGCAGGGTCTTCAGGCCGGCCTGTTTGGCCGCCCGCAAAAAGCCGTGTGAGATCTTGGGTCGCTGGCAGCAGCCCACCGCTGCCAGCAGCACCTCATAGCCGCAGGCTTCCAGCAGCGCTACCGCCGCCCGCCCGATCTGCGGCTCGTGATAATTGAGGTAGGTATCGGCAAACAGGGCCACGCGGGGCCTGCCGCTTTGCTGAGGGGCAGTACGTCCCGCAAACCAGCGCACAAAAGGCTGGGCGGCATAGGAGGGCAGTACCCGCCGGGCATCTATGCCCGCCATGTTTTCCAGGCTTTTGCGAAACCAGCCCGTGGCCTGTATGCGGTTGACCAGGCCGGCCATGCGGCCGGCAAAGCGCCTGGCGCTTTGGGCTGCCTGCCCCACCAGGCGGTCGCGCAGGCCGGGGCCGTGGCGGTCGTAGTAGAGCTGGGCCACCTCACTTTTGAGCTTGGCCATGTCCACATTGCTGGGGCATTCGGCCTTGCAGGCCTTGCAGGAGAGGCAGAGGTCGAGCACCTCCCGCAGGCGGGGACTGCTGAGGCCCTCCGCATCCAGCTGGCCCGAAATGGCCAGGCGCAGGGCGTTGGCACGCCCGCGCGTGGAGTGCTCCTCCTGGCGCGTAGCCATAAAGCTGGGACACATGGTGCCACTCAGCAACTTGCGGCATTCTCCTACCCCGGTACACATGTCCACCGCCTCCTCAAAGCCCAGTTCGCTGCGGTAGTGGTAATGCGTTTTGGGGGGGTGGGCCTGGTAGTCGGCCCCATAGCGCAGGTTTTGGTCCATGGGCGGAGCCTCCACAATCTTGCCGGGATTCATCAGCCATTGTGGATCAAAGAGCCGCTTGAGGTCCTTGAAGGCCTGGTACAGTACCGGGCCAAAAAAGCGCTCGTTATAGGGGCTGCGCACCAGCCCGTCGCCATGCTCGCCGCTCCAGGAGCCACCGTATTTTACCACCAACTCAAAGGTGCCGTCAGCAATTTGTTTGAGCTTGCGTATATGGTCGGGGCGCCGCAGGTCCAGTATGGGGCGCACGTGTATCACGCCCACGCTGGCGTGGGCGTACATGGCCACATCCACCTCCAGCGATTTGCACAGCTGCAGCACCTCATCAATGTAATTGGGCAAATGCTCCACCGGTATGCCGGCATCTTCTATGAAGGCCAGGGGTTTGGCCCTGCCTTTGATGCCCAGCATGAGCCCCAGGCCTTTTTTTCGTACTACCCACACATCCTCCTGCCTGGGCTGGTCGGTAAAAATGGGGTAGGCGTAGCCCAGGCCGAGCCGCTTCAGCTCTTCCACCATTTGGCGGGGACGGGTGGCCACCTCTTCGGGGGTGTCGCCATAAAACTCCACGATGAGAATGGCGGCCGGGTCCTGCTCAATGAAGTGACAATGGCGGGCAGTGAGCAGGTTTTCACGGCTGAGTCGTATCACCGTTTCGTCCAGGATCTCGATGGCCGAAGGGCGGTATTTGAGCATGGGCTGCACGGCCCGTATGGCTTGCAGCACCTGGCTGAAATGCACCACGCATACGGCGGTGTGTTTGGGCAGGGGGGTGAGCTTGATTTTGGCCGAAAGGGTAATGCCCAGGGTGCCCTCGCTGCCCACCAGCAGCTTGGCCAGGTTCCAGTTGGGCGTATCCACCAGCTCGTCCAGGTTGTAGCCGCCCACGCGGCGCATCACCTTGGGAAAGCGGGCTTTGATTTCGTCCTTGTGGGTGTTAATGAGTTCATAAACGCCTTTGTAGATCTGGCCTTCGCGATCATGCTGGCGAATTTTGGCTGCATACGCATCGGGTTGGAGCTCGCTGAGCAGCAATTCCGTGCCATCGGCCAGCAGCAGCTGTAGTTCCAGCACGTGGTCCACGGTTTTGCCGTAGAGGATGCTTTTGGTGCCGGAGGAATTGTTGCCGATCATGCCGCCAATGTTGGCGCGGCTGGAGGTGGCGGGGTCGGGAGCGAAATGCAGCCCGTGAGGGGCCAGCAGGGCGTTGAGCTCGTCGCGCACCAGGCCGGGCTGTACCCGGGCCCAGCCCTGCTCCAGGTTGAGCTCCAGCAGTTGGTTCATGTATTTGGAAAAATCCAGCACCATGGAGTGGCCCACCGTCTGGCCCGCCAGGCTGGTGCCGCCCCCCCGGGGCAGGATGGAAACGCCTGCTTCCACGGCCAGCTTCACGGCCTGCCTCACGTCCTCTTCGTCTTTGGGCAAAACCACCACAATGGGTTTGATCTGGTAAAAACTGGCATCGGTGGCGTAAAGCCCCAGGCTGTAGGCGTCGTTCAGCACTTCGCCCTTCACAGCGGCCCGCAGTGCCTGGATAAATGTTGAGTCTTGCATGGATGTTGGTTGCTCGTCTGGTACAGAAAGCTAAAAAACAGGCAGCATTTTTCCATGTTCCCCGCTTTTCATTACCAAGTTGTCCATTTTTCATCAACCCCACAAGCATACTGCTCACCAAGCTATGGGCCGCCAAACGTTTGCACCCAAAAAAAGGTCTGAAGGAAAGCTTCAGACCTCTGCTGCGAATTTACATTGAATGACACCTCATACCATTTAGTGCCAGATTATTTTTGTTTTACCACCTTCTTGATATACACATCGTCCCCACTTTGGAGGCGCACGTAGTAAAGCCCGGGCGGGTAGGCCGAAATGTCCACGGATTTTTGCTCCATGTTCCATTCCCCCCGGAAAAGTTCCCCAAAGGCCACGTTAAATATATACACCTGTGTGTTTTCATGTACCACTTTGCGCAGGTCGATGATGAGCTGGTCTTCGGTAGCATTGAGGTAAATGCTTGCCGTGCGCGACAACCGCACTTCTCTTTGCGGGGGGGTGCCTCCTCCCAGTGGGGCAAAGGAATATGCAGGCAGGCAAAGTAAAAAGGCAATGGCCAAAACAGGGATATTCAGGGTTTTCATACCGTGCGGGTTGAGGATAACTCAGGAAGTATGATCGTTTAAATTTGAAACTTGTTTTATTGAACAAAACAAAGGAACCGATTTTTCCTATATTATGAAATATCAAAAGAGCGAATAAGAATTTTTACCGTGCGAACGGACGATATGCAGGCGGTGAGCGGTTGTTTCCCCAAAAAGAGGTAAGGTGTTGGGCCACTGTGGTACAACTTATGCCGGGATTTGTTAATTTTGCAGCAAATAAGAAAGTAGGAAAGCAGCATGAAGGATTACGAAGTATTGCTTTATTACAAATACGTACCCATCGCGGATCCTGCGGCTATACGCGATGAGCAGGAACGGATATGCCGTGAGCTGGAGCTGAAAGGACGCATACTGGTAGCCCCGGAGGGCATCAACGGCACCGTATCAGGCCTCAAAGCCCATACCCAGGCCTACCGCAGGCTGATGGAGCAGCATGCGCTCTTTCAGGGCATAGAATTTAAGATAGACGAGCACGACGCCCACACCTTTCTCAAGCTACACGTGCGGGTGAAAAAAGAAATTGTGCGCTTTGAGGTGGAAGGCCTGGACGTGCCACAGCAGGCCGGTCCCTACGTGGAGCCGGAGGAGTTTCGGCAGGTACTCAGGCAGGCCGAAACGGACGAAAACATCCTCATACTGGATGCCCGCTCCGACTACGAGCACCGGGTGGGCAAGTTTAAAAACGCCCTGACTCTGGACATCCACAACTTCCGGGAGCTGCCCCAGAAGCTGCCGGAGCTGGAGCCGCACAAAGGCAAAAAGATTTACACCTACTGCACCGGGGGCATCAAATGCGAAAAAGTAACCGCCTGGATGAAGCAGCAGGGCTTTGAGGAAGTCTATCAGCTGCATGGGGGCATTGTGCGCTATGCCAAAGAAGTGGGGGGCGAAGATTTTGAGGGCAGCTGTTATGTGTTTGACCAGCGGGTGGTGGTGCCCGTCAATGAGGTAAACCCCCGTACGGTAGGGCATTGCCGTATATGCGACACCCCCACCGAAAAGATGATCAACTGCGCCAACCCCGAGTGCAATGAGCATTTTCTGATATGCGAAAGCTGTGCCTGGCAGCTGGATGGCTGCTGCTCGGAGGCCTGTAAGGCTCATCCGCGTAAGCGGAAATACGACGGCACCGGCTACTATTTGCGGGGAGTCAACAGCAAGCAATACGTAAACTCCTCCACGGGTGACTGACATTCACACATTTCTGGCAGCGGGACAAGGCAAGCGCATCCTCATTCTGGGCGACCTGATGGTGGACCGCTACCTGTGGGGAAAGGTGGAGCGCATTTCACCCGAAGCACCTGTGCCCGTGGTGGACATCAGCCGGGAGGAAAACCGCCTGGGCGGTGCCGCCAATGTGGCCCTCAACCTGCGTGCCCTGGGTGCAGCACCGGTACTGTGCGGGGCCATAGGCGCCGATGCCGAAGGGGAAAGCTTTTGTCAGCTGCTGCACACGCACCACTTTGACGACAGCCTGCTGCTGCACACTCCCGAAAGGCGCACTACGGTGAAGGTGCGTATCATTGGCAACCAGCAGCAAATGCTGCGCGTGGACAAGGAGGACCGTTCCTACCTCAGCTCCCTGCAACGGCAGGAAGTACTGAAACTGCTGGCACCCCGCCTACAGGAATTTGACGCCCTGGTGTTTCAGGACTACGACAAAGGCTTTCTGCACCCCACCTTCATAGCCGAAGTGATGCAGCTGGCACAGCAACACGGCCTGCCGGTGGTGGTGGACCCCAAGTTTCAGCACTTTTGGGCCTACGCCCACTGCCAATTGTTCAAACCCAACCTCAAAGAACTGAACGAAGCCCTCAACCTGCGACTGCAAAAAAACGAGCTGGAGGCCCTAGCCCGGGCTGTGGCGCAGCTGCGCAGCCGCATGCCCCACCGGCACACCCTGGTTACCCTGAGCGAGGCCGGCATGCTGCTGCTGGACGAGCACATGCAGCCCCTGCACCTGCCCGCTCACTACCGCCAGATCACCGACGTCTCCGGTGCCGGCGATACCGTGCTTAGCCTCATGGCCCTGGGCATGGCTGCCGGCTTTTCCCCCGCCCAGAGCATGTACTTCGCCAACCTGGCCGGTGGCCTGGTATGTGAAGAGGTGGGCGTGGTGCCCGTCAACCGCCACAAGCTGGTAGCCGAAGCCGAAAGGGTACAGCAGGCCAACCTGCGCACTGAATAAGCGGAGCGGCAATGCCCATGGGCCTACCTCAGAGTCGGCAGAGAAACAGTCCCGTAGGAACGAAACCTTTGTAGCCCCGGAGGGGCCAAACCTTTGTAGAGTGTCGCCCCGCTGGGGCTTGAAAAATTGTGATGTGCCGATGGCTACAAAGGTGAAGCTCCTATGGAGCTGGCACCCCGGCAGCCCCGGAGGGGCCAAACCTTTGTAGAACAAGCAACCACCCCCCACCCCAGCTCCGTAGGAGCGACACCAAACCTTCCCCGATTCAATGTGTCGCCCC
>RFHT01000487.1 GCA_003696835.1 Bacteroidota bacterium | reverse complement strand
GGTGGTTGACAAAAACAAAGTTTCATGTATGCATGGTCCATGAAGGCACTATTGGGGTATTCCCCCTTTTTTGCAGCAGGTATATGCTGAATAGTTACCCTTAACCCTTGAAAACAGCGGAAAATGATGGGCTTTATTCTCCGTCAGCCGCCTCGTCATTTACCCCTTCCAGTCCTCCATACGACCATTTACCTCTGCAAAATGTCCCTTTTACCCTGCTACTGGTGGATAGCGATTGGGGGGAAATGCCTATCTTGGGGGAAGATTCAATCCTTTAACCCCTACAATATGAAATATGTGTTTTGGGTATGGGCCCCGCTGCTGCTGCTGGCAGCCTGTCAGCCCGATACCTCCCAGGAAACTGCCCGGGAAGTGAAAAACTACACCATCGAGCAGTTTATGAACAATACCAGCGTATTCGGTGGCAGCTTTTCCCATGATGAAAAGCGCCTGCTGGTGACCGGCAACGAAACGGGCATCTACAATGCCTACTCCCTGCAGCTGGAAACGGGCGAAATGAAGCCCCTCACTGCTTCCACCGAAGAGTCGGTCTTTGCCCTCAGTTATTTCCCCCAGGACGACCGCTTCTTGTTTTCCAGCGACCAGGGCGGAAATGAGATCAGCCACATTTTTTTGCAGGATGAAGACGGCACCCAAACCGAACTTACCCCGGGTGAAAAAGCCAAGGCCTCCTACCGTGGCTGGGCCCACGACCGCAAGAGCTTCTTCTTTACCACCAACCAGCGCGATCCCCGCTTCATGGATTTGTACGAAATGGACATCCAAAGCTTTGAGCCGGTAATGATCTACCAGAACGATGCCGGCTACAGCATAGACGGGCTTTCCAACGACAAGCGATACCTGGCCTTCTCCAAACCCATCAACACCAACGACTCCGAGCTCTTTTTGTACGACCGGGAAGCGGATAAGATGACCAAAATTTCGGGTGAACCGGCCTTTTACAGCGCCGCAGATTTCAGCGCCGACAACAACTGGCTGTATTACCTCACCGATGCAGGCAATGAATTTAAATACCTCATGCGCTTCAACATAGGCACGGGTGAAGCAGAGGAGGTGATGAAAACCGATTGGGACATCATGTATGCCTACCATTCCTACAACGACAAATACCGGGTGGTGGGCATCAACGAAGACGCCAAAACCCGCATCCACATTTTTGAGATACAAAGTGGGCAGGAAGTACAACTACCCGACATGGGCGAGCTGGACATCAGCTCGGTCAGCATCTCCCGCAGCGAAAATCAAATGATTTTCTCAGCAGGCAGCTCCAAATCTACCAGCAACCTCTACCACTACGACTTTGCCTCCGGCACCCACCGCCAGCTCACCAACACCCTCAACCCCGAAATCGACCCCGACGACCTGGTGGCCGGGCAGGTGGTGCGCTACCCCTCCTTCGATGGCCTGGAGATTCCGGCCATCCTGTACAAGCCCCACCAGGCTTCGGCCAACTCACCCGTACCTGCACTGGTATGGGTACACGGCGGCCCCGGCGGGCAGTCGCGCCTGGGGTATTTTCCCCTCGTACAGTACCTGGTGAACCACGGCTATGCTGTACTGGCGGTCAACAATCGCGGCAGCAGCGGCTATGGCAAGACCTTCTACAAAATGGATGACCGCAACCATGGCGAAAAAGACCTCATGGACTGCGTGGAAGGCAAAAACTTCCTGGCGGCCCAGGACTATGTGGACCCGGAAAAAATAGGCATCATTGGCGGTTCCTACGGCGGCTTCATGGTTATGGCTGCCCTGACGAGCCAGCCCGAGGAGTTTGCCGTGGGGGTCAACCTCTTTGGCGTAACCAACTGGCTGCGCACCCTCAAAAACATTCCCCCCTGGTGGGAGTCCTTTAAAGACGCCCTCTACCAGGAAATGGGCGACCCCGCCACCGATTCGGTGCGCCTCTACAACATTTCTCCCCTCTTCCATGCCGACAAGGTGACCAAGCCCCTGATGGTGCTGCAGGGCGCCCAGGACCCCCGCGTACTGCAGGTGGAGTCGGACGAAATTGTAGAAGCCGTGAAAAAGAATGGGGTACCTGTGGAGTACGTGCTTTTTGAGGACGAAGGGCATGGATTTGTGAAAAAGGAAAACCAGATAGAGGCCTACGGCAAAATTTTGCAGTTTCTGGACAAATACCTCAAAGGAGCGGAAGAAATGGCGGCCACCGAAGGTGAAGCCTCCGAAAGTGGCGGTGAATAACATACACAGGGGCGCATTTGCGCCCCTGTTTTTTCCTCATGTTTTATGCGCCCAGAGGGTTCCCTGCCGCACAGCGGACCTTCTTCTGGTGCCTGATTCGCAGGGGATGTTTCGGCCCTGCAGGCCCACGCACGACCCCGCCTTCCTGCTTACGGGATTTCACTTCGTTCAACAACCTGACAGCTTGTGCTGTTGAGAACGATTGTTGCATCATATACTTTCACAAACACCATCGGTGTCACCTTGAGGTTAGGTGTGCGCGCTGACCCTGTGCGCCGAAAGGTCTCCTACCTGCCGCGCAGCGGACCTTCTTCTGGTGCCTGATTCGCAGGAGATGTTTCGGCCCTGCAAGCCCCTCTTGCGGTCCAACTTTGCCCCCCAACAACTACTTATGCATGCCGGTTTAATGGCCAAAACGCTCATGGGCTAAGTACGTCCATGAGCGTTTTGGATGAAAGAGGGTTAATACTACTTAGATTAGAAGCTGAGGGGCTTTTGCAGCAACAATTGCCGGATGGTTTCAGCATCCTTTCCGCTGAGGTCCACGATCTGCATGCGGGTACTGCTGGCAGGGTGGGGGATCACGCCCAGTCGGTTGCCGGGCAGGGGCACCCATATTTGGGTATGCTGCGTAAAGGCAGGCAGTTCCACCTGGCCGGCTTTTCCCACTTCAAAGGCCAGCAGCGCAGGTGGCTCCGCCACGTACACCACCTGCCCGGGCGGCAGGTCCGCTCCCGACTCATCCTTGAGCCGGAGCTGCTCCGTCAGGGGCCCGGTAGGAGTGGTGCGGGCCAGGGCATATATGCCCAGTTGCTTCACCCCGAAAGTGCGTTTGTACTGCGGAGTTTGGGGGTCTTCAGCCAGTTTGCCGTAGGTGGCCTCCCATTCCCGGAGCTCCTGCTGGTACTGCTGCCAGGCCTTGCGGCTTTCCTCCAGCTCGGCGGGGTCCTGCTGGGTCTGTTGCAGGGCCTGCTCGTACTGCTGCAGGTATTGCCGGTACTGGGCCATGGCCTCCTCATAGGTCATTTGAGGATAAGAGGGGCTGGCAATGGTGCGAAAACGCTCAATGTTGCCCGTTTGGGGGTCTCTGCGCGTAAAGGTGATTTCATACCTGCGGGGCTGTAGTTTTCTCAATTTTACATTGTCCCATTCCTTCCCGATAATGCCATTGGCCCAGGGGTCGGTTTCTTCACTTTCGCCCGTGTGTACCCAGTTGAGCTCCTGGTAGGGGCGCAGCTCGGGAAAATCGCTCACGTCGGCCTTGATCCTGAAGGGCTTGAGTGGGGGCCTGAGGGTTTGGGGCGGCCGCTCGGCAGCCCGGGGAATGAGGGTATCGGCCTGCAGGTCCCGCACCCCGGCCAGTTGGGGAGGCTCCGGCTTGGGCGGAATACCGGGGCGGGCATCCACTTGCTCAACCTCATCCTTACCTATATACCTCCAGCCTTTGCTGCCTTCGGGTATGCCATATACAGCGTAAGTGTCTGATCCCTCAGTGGTGAGATAGCTGATTTCCAGCTCCTTGTCTGTTGCCAGCAGCAGGGGCTGCCCATCCTGAAAAGCCTGTATCTCCAGTATCGTTAAAGGTGTGAGTGCTTCTTCTGTGCTCAATTGGGTCGTAATGCCCGCCAAAAACAGCTGGGCAGGGTCCTGTAGTTCTCTGTACCGGATCTCGATCTTGCCATGTGTAAGTACTTGCTCCTCTTTGCTGAATGCCTGGGCAGGTATGTTGAGTACCAGCCCGGGACGAAGCTCAAGTTGATGGCCCTTGTTTGCGTCAACTAGCCTGCTTTGTAAAGGAATATGCACCTCAGTATAAGGCTGCTCCCAGGCTTGTACAGCCGGCACATCTTGCGCCTGTTGTTGCTGCTCAATTGCCTGGAAAACCAAAAACCCCACAGCAACCACCGCCACCAGGGCAGCAAAATACTTCGGGTTACGGTAAAGCTCCCGCCAAAACTGAAATTTGGTGATAACTTGATATTCCTTGTACAAGGCATCAAAGTCCTTGTAGCCATTGATGCGTTCATCAGCAGGCAGTGGTTTATCAATATTAATCTTGTAGTTTGACATAGGCTTAAAGCCCACTTTGGGCATTAATAGGTAAATTTTTCTCGATACTCAGGTGTTTGTTATGGGGTTAATGAATTTATACCAATTGTTTTTGCACCTTCTCCATCGCCTTTTTGAGCCTGCCCAGAATGCGGTACATGCGCACCTTGGCGTTGTTTTCCGTGATGTTGTACACCTCGGCTATTTCTTTGAAGGGCAGTTTCTCAAAATAGCGCAACTCAATCATCTGGACATCATCTGCCGACATCAGCTGCATGGCCTTGAGCATGAGCTGTATGTTTTCCTCCGTGTCTTTTTCTTCCACCTCATCCATGATTTCGCCTATATTGGCGCGTTCCATGCTGATGGCCCGCTTGTGCTGTGCCTTGCGGAAGAACTGATTCACTTCGTTGATGGCTATGCGGTAAAGCCAGGCCGAAAACGGCACCCCCTTGAACTTGTACTTCTTGAGGTTGAGCATAGCCTTGAGGAAGACCTGCGAGCAGATGTCGGCAGTTTGTTCCTCCTCATCTATCCGCTTGTAGATAAAAACAAAGATCTGACGGTAATACCGTTCATAGAGCACGCCGAATCGCTGCGGCTCTCTTTGAGCCGCTTGCACCAGAAGGTATTCCTCCTGAATTTGCGATTTTGATAATTGTCTTTGTTGCAACGCCTCGCTCCTAAGCTTTATGTTAATAATGATGAAGCTGCAAAAAGTTACAGCATTTCTTGTTAAAACAACTAAAAGATTAAGCAGTCAATATTTCATATATTCACGAAAATTACAAATCAACTGTACATGTCTGGTTACGTGAAGGGCATTGTTAATGCCAAAGTTGTTCAACCTCAAGGAGTTATGTCTGTCAATGTGGGCATTGCCGGGGGGCGCATCAGCTACCTGGGGCCGGATACTTTTCCCTCCAGAACAGGGGAAATCCTTCAGGCAAAGGGGAAGTACCTGCTGCCGGGTTTTATCGATATTCACCACCACGGCGTATTGGGCTTTGATTGCAGCTGGGGCAGCTACCAGCGAGCTACGGATGCCTTTGTCCATGAGCGGGCGGCCTTTCAGCAAAGTTTGGCCCGGGCCCTGGCTCACTGCCTTTCCCGGGGCATCACGGGCCTGCTGCTCACCACCATGGCGGCTCCTTTTGAGCAACTGTTGCTTTCGCTGGAGTGGATCCGGGAATTTCGCCTGCAATACCCCCAATGGCAACACCTGCTGGCCGGCATCAATCTGGAGGGTAGTTTCATCCGGGATCCGGCCTATGCAGGCGCCCAGAATCCGGCCTGGTTTTACGAGCCCGGCATGCAGCGCATACAGCAGCTCCAGCACGCCTGCGGCGAGGTGCTCAAGATCGTCAACCTGCCGCCTGAGCACGGTCGGCTGGCAGTAGAATTGACCCATGAGCTCAGTAAGCAGGGCATAGTGGTGGCAGCAGGGCATAGCGGGGCCAGCTATGAGCAGGGCATGCAGGCCATAGAAGCAGGCCTCAAACTGGGCGTACACTTCCTCAACGGCCCCAGCAAAAGCTCCACCAAGCCCTTTGGTGGAGGCGGGCTGGTAGAGGCCATGTTGCAAAGCGATGCGGTGAGCCTGGAGCTGATTGTGGATGGCTGGCACATACACCCGGCCTATGTGCGCGACGTACTGGCGCGAAAGGGCCCCGCAGGGGCCATCGCCATTACCGACAGCATGTTTGCCGGTGGACTGCAGGGGCTGCGCAGCTTCAGCCTGGGTGGGCTGAAGGGAGCAGTGAGCCCCGGCGGCGACTACCTGCAGCTGGCCGGTACGGCCGATACCCTTTTTGGGAGCATACTCAGCCCAGACAAGGGACTGCAAAACCTGCTCAACTGGCTGACGCAGCCCATGCAGGGGGTGTGGCATCGCCGGCACCCGGCCCTCAGTCTGGAAGAAGCCCTCATACAGGCTTCGGTCATGCTCAGCACCAACCCGGCCCGCCTGCTGGGCTGGCAGCATCGCGGCAGCCTGGAGTGTGGGAAAATGGCCGACTTGCTGTTGCTGGACATAGGGCAAGGCTCCGCAGGATATGAGGTGAAGCTGGAGGCAGTGATACTGGCCGGAAGGCAGCTGGTATAAAACTGGCGGTTTAGCCTGTAGCCTGTACCTGTGCTGCTACTGCCAGGGCACATTTTTCACCATCAATGGCAGCCGACATGATGCCGCCTGCGTATCCGGCCCCTTCCCCACAGGGGTAAAGCCCCGTAAGCTGCGGGTGCATGAGGGTACGGGCATCCCGTGGGATGCGCACGGGGGAGGAGGTGCGCGATTCCACGGCCACCACTACGGCTTCATTGGTGAGGTAGCCTTTCAGGCTGCGGCCAAAGAGGCGAAACCCCTGGCGCAGCGCTTCGCATATTTCAGCCGGCAATACGGCTTTTAGTTCTACAGCCTGTATGCCCGGCAAATAGGAACAGGCCGGCAGGCTGGAGGAAGCAATGCCTTCCACAAAATCGGCCAGCCGCTGGGCAGGCGCCACCTGTTTGCCCCCGCCCAGCTGAAAAGCACGCTGCTCCACCACCCGCTGGTAGGCCACGCCTGCCAAAGGGCCTGCTTCCTGTAAATCTGCTGGTTTTACTTCTACTACTATGCCGGAGTTGGCGTAGGGTGAATTGCGCTTTGAAGGCGACCAGCCGTTGACCACAATTTCGTCGTTTTGAGTGGCGGCGGGACAAATGATGCCTCCCGGGCACATGCAAAAGGAATACACCCCTCTGCCCTGTACCTGCCGTACCAGGCTGTAACTGGCAGCAGGCAAGTTGGGGTGACGGCCCCCCTGGCAGTGGTATTGAATTTCGTCTATGAGGGCTTGGGGGTGCTCTACGCGCACCCCCAGGGCAAAGGGCTTGGATTCCAGCCTGAGCTGCTGCCGCTCCAGCAGATCAAACACATCGCGGGCCGAATGGCCCGTGGCCAGTATGAGATGGGTGCAGGGCAAATGGGTATGGCCGTTGAGTACCAGACCGCTCAACTGGCCTTGCCGGGTTTTTAGCCCGCTAAGGTGGGTATTAAACAGAATTTCCCCACCGCATTCCAGAATTTGCTGACGCATGCGCTCAATGATGCCGGGCAGCTTGTTGGTGCCAATATGGGGATGGGCATCGATGAGGATTTCGGGGGTAGCCCCAAAGTGGACGAGCATTTCCAGCACCCGGCGGGTATCGCCGCGCTTGGTGGAGCGAGTATAGAGCTTGCCGTCGGAAAAAGTACCTGCCCCGCCCTCGCCAAAGCAATAATTGCTGTTGGGATTCACCACCCCTCTGCGGGTGATGTTGGCCAGGTCGCGCCTGCGTTCGCGCACGGCTTTGCCCCTTTCTATGATTACGGGCTTGAGGCCAAGCTGTATGAGCCGCAGGGCGGCAAACAGCCCGGCGGGTCCCATGCCGGCAATCATCACTTCCCTGGCCTGCTGAACCTGCCGGAATACCGCTTCCTCTCTTCTGGGAGGCTCAAAGGCTTCATCGGCCCATACCTGCAGTCGCAGCAGGTACCTCACGGGCTTTTTGCGCGCATCAATCGACCTGCGCAGCAAGCTGAAGTGGGCAATGCGCGAAGGGGAAATGCCCAGCTTCCGGGCAGCGGCAGTGCGTATAGCAGCCTCATCCTGCACCTGCTCCGGACTCACATAAATATCACAGATGGTCTGCACAGTAGGCCTTATTGTTGTGCGTTGTAAGTTTTGACAATTACCCGATAAAGCCACCAGGCAGCAAGTGCGAGCAAGATCAGCCCCGGGTAGCTGCCTGCGGGCGGGCTGTCGAAGATGCGCAGGCTGTCGGCTCCCATGCTCACAATGCCAATGGCAATGAGAATGCCCATTATGGCCTCTCCGGTGATGAGGCCCGAAGCCAACAGCAGCCCAAAGCGGCTGCCTACTTCACGTGCACGGGCCTGGGTTTCGGGAGATTTGCCTGCTGCATTTCTTTTGAAGTAGCGTTCGGACAGCCAGGCAATGATGCCGCCCACAAAAATGGCCGTATCCAGTTCCAGAGGCAGGTACAGGCCTACAGCTACGGCCAGCACCGGCATTCTGAAGGAAGAACCTTTCTGGGCCAGGTATTGGTCCATAGCGATGATGAGGGCGCCTATACCCACGCCTATGCCCACCATGGTCCAGGGCAGGTGGCCGCCAAAAATGCCTTCGGCCACGCTTTGCATGAGGGTAGCCTGGGGAGCAGTGAGCGAATGGGGCGTTTCGGGAGTGGCCGCGCCTATGCCGTAGGCTTCCAGCAGGTAGCCCAGTACAGGGGCCATCACCAGGGCGCCGGCCGCCACCCCTATCATCTGCATCACCTGCTGTTTCCAGGGAGTAGCGCCCAGAATATGGCCCGCCTTGAGGTCCTGCATGTTGTCGCCCGCAATGGCGGCGGCACAGCACACCACTGCACCGATGAAGATGGCTGCGGCTGCGCCGCGGGCAGGCTCGCTGGTGCCCATGAGGGCGGCCAGCAGCAGGGCCGATACCAATATGGTGGCGATGGTTACCCCCGAAATGGGATTGTTGGAACTGCCCACCAGCCCTGCCATGTAGCCGGCTACAGCCGAAAACAAAAAGCCCGCCAGCACCATGAGTATAGCCATGAAAACGCTGATACCGGCCTGGTGTATTTCGTTGAGGTAGATCACAAAAATGGGAATGAGCATGACCAATATGCCCATGAGCACCCAGTTCATGGGAGTATCTCTTTCTGTACGGGGCGTTTCCTGCCCGTTATTGCGGTTTTTCAGCGCAGCCAGGCCCGAGCGAAACGCCACCACCAGCGAGTTGCGTATGCTGATGAGGGCCCAGATACCCCCTATGAGCATGGCCCCCACGCCCAGGAAGCGTATTTGGGTGTTCCATACCTGGCTGCCGATGTCAATGGCGGTATCGGCTTCAGGCGGGCCGTAAATGGCTATGTGAGCCGGAATGGCCACATACCAGCTGATGGCACCACCCAAAAATACAAGGAAGGCAATGTTCAGTCCCACAATGTAGCCCACCGCCACCAGGGCGGGAGAAAGATTGAGGCCCACATACAAATAAGCCTTTTTGCCCAGCAGGGCCGCCTGCTCAAAAATGCCGCTCCACAGGTTCATGGCTGTAGAGCCCAACTTCATGACGCCGCCCAATATGCTGCCCAGTATGAGGTAGCGGATGGACTTACCCGCTTTTTCACCTGTTTTCAGCACTTCGGCCGTGGCCACCCCTTCGGGAAATTTCAGTTTTTCCTTCACGATAAGGGCCCTCCTGAGGGGAATGGTAAACAACACCCCCAGTACCCCGCCTGCCAGGGCAATCATGGTTGTTTCCAGGTAGTTGAATTCATTCCAGTAGCCCATAATGACCAGGGCGGGAATGGTAAAGATCACCCCGGCTGCTACCGACTCCCCGGCCGAAGCCGCCGTCTGAACCAGGTTGTTTTCCAGTATGCTGCTGTTGCGAAAAGCCTTCAGCACCACCATGGAAATCACGGCAGCGGGGATGGAGGCCGAAACCGTCATGCCGGCAAACAGGCCAAAATAGGCATTGGCCGAAGACAATACCACTGATAGCAATGCGCCCAGTATGAGGGCTTTAACGGTGAGTTCGGCCACGCTTTGATCGGCTTTGATAAAGGGACCTTCTTGTGAGTTCGCCATGTTGTAAGTTTTTCTTGGGGGTTGAGCTGGTATGCCGAAGATACAGATATTTTAACATCTACAAAAGAAAAAGCCACAATCCCTTTTGGGCCCTCTGCCATAAAGCGGACAGATATTGAGCTTAATTCAAAAAAACTGGTATTACAAAATTGGAATAAATAAATTTTAATTCGACATTTTGAATTTTGGCCCGATTCTTGCTCATATATCCTTATACGAACAGGAGGATTTTCCTGAAAATAGGAGAACAAGAACAAGGGCTAGGGTTGATTCGTCCGTCAGCGGATTCGAGTCCCCTAGTTTTTCTTTTTCCCCCTCTGTGGTTTGCATGTTCCCGCCTATTAAAATATACATTTTATCCATTATTGTGTACAACTTTTGGCTGCTGCGCAGCTGGCAGGAAAAACTTTTCTGATTTTTCCCGTATAAAGTTCGTATCCAAAATTTAAGCAATACTCACACCCATGAAATTACAACTGAAATTATTTGCGCTCTTTTTTGTTAGTATTTATGGCATGCTTTTGCCAGCAAAGGCCCAAACGGAAACCCACGAGCTGCCCCCTTTTGACGAAGTGGTGGTAACAGGTGATATAGAAGCAGTTTTGCAGGCGGGCAGAAAGCCCACTGCACGTGTGGAGGTGGAGGGGATAGAACTGGACAAAGTAGTGACCGAAGTGGAAGGCATGAAACTCCATATCAAACTGAAGCCAGGCATTTACCCCGATGCTGAGGTAAAGGTCTATATCGTGTTTGATGAGCTGAGAGAGGTGCGGGCCAATGCAGGTGCCAGGGTGGTGGTGGAGGATGTGATCAAAGGCGACAAGCTGGAGGTGTATGCCGGCAGTGGCGGACGGGTAGAGCTGGCCGTGGAGGTGAATGTACTCGAACAGCGGGTGATGGAAGGCTCCAAAATCACCGTGGAAGGCTATGCCCGCAATCAGGAGTCGAGGGTGTACAGTGGGGGCATACTGGATGCAGAACAGCTGAGGAGTGAATACGCCTTTGTGCGCGTCAATACAGGTGGCATGGCTACGGTGCACGTACGCGAAGAGCTGGAGGCTTCGGTAGGTACAGGCGGTAAGCTCACCTACTACGGCGCCCCTCCCAAAGAAAGCGTGAAAACTCTGCTGGGTGCCAAAATACAACGAATAGAGTAGGGCAGTAGGAGGTTAGCCGCTTAGTGCACATAAGGTATGAAGCCAATTGGGACAAAGCTTGAGAATATGAGTTCTCCGCTGCTTCAAAACTCTGTGGTCTCCATGGCTTCCTGCCAGCTTTGGCCATAATTGATGGCTTCCAGTACCGCCATGGACAGTTGGGCTTCCAGTTTGCCGTACTTTTCGGCATAGTCGGCCTGGCTGCGGCGAATGACCTCCAGGGCTTCTTCCCGCCCGTAGGTGTGCGTAATCTCGCATTTCCTGGTCTGGTCCGGCATGTCCTTGTATGTGAGGAAGTAGTGTTTGAGGCGCTCAATGATGGAGGCGGGACATTGCTGTATGTCTTTCCAGTTTTCGTACACCTGGTCTCCCTTGAGGTAAGCCACAATTTTGTCGTCGGCTTCCCCTCCGTCTATCATGCGAAAGCCTCCTATGGGCACGGCCTGCACCAGGATGTCGCCATGGGTGATGTCTCTTTCGGTGAGCACGCAAATATCCAGGGGGTCTTCGTCTCCTACTATATCTTCTCTGCCGCTTTGCTGACGACAATAGGCCGCCACCCGCTGCATGCAGTAGGTTTGAGGAATAAAACCATACAGGGCCGGCACGATGTTGGAAAATTTTTGCGGACGGTCCACCTTGAGGTAGCCCGTGGTTTTATCTACTTCGTACTTTACCGTGTCGGTGGGTACTACTTCTATAAAGGCAGTAACCACCTCCGGAGCCTCCGGCCCTATGCTTACCCCATGCCAGGGGTGCGACTTGTAGCGCAGCCCGATGAGCTGCCACATTTTGCCCAGTGCATTTTTTTTCATGAATCTGCAATTTTTTCGTTATACCATTTGTTGTTTGTACGTTGCATCTAGTTCAGGATAAAGCTGCGGAAATGCAAATCGTTTTCCTATTTTTCCGCATCATGCCCATTTAGGGCTAAAGCCCTAAAATACGGGGCCGAATGGCAATTTTTGAAGGTAAATCCGTATTAAACCCCTGTACCATTTCGTTCGTAGGGTAATTATATGTGTAAAAAACGAACACTCATGCATAAAAAATTGTTGCTGATTGCCTTTGCTTTGGTATGTGGGCAGTGGAGCGCTGCCCAGGAAATCCCCTTTTTTGAAGGCACCCTTACCTACAAAGTAAGCCTGGCAGGTCCCCAGGCAGAAGTGATCATGCAAAATGAACCCAATACCCAGATGCAAATGCACATCAAGGGTGGGAACTACATCACCCTGCTAAAGGGAGGGCGCTACCCCAAAACCTTCATGTTTCTGGCCGATTCCAACCGGGAGTACAGCGTGAATTTTTCCGAAAAAATTGCCTACCAGTACTCGGCTTTTACCGACAGGATCCGACGGGAAAAAAGCCGGCCCACAGCGGTGAATACGGGCAAGACGGCCCTGGTAAACGGAGTGGAATGTCAGGTGTATATGGCCAAGACTGAAGATACCCAGTTTTTGTACTTCGTCAATGACGGGTACCGGGTAAACACCAGCCTGTTTCCTCCCAAAATACGCGCACGGCCCTTTTTCCTGGTGCCGGGCCTGGAGGGCCGCATTCCCCTCAAAGTGATCAAAAAGCAGCGGGGCCTAACGGTTACCCAGGAGGTAGAAAAAATCGACAGGCAGGAATTTGACCCGGAGCAATTCATGATTCCTCCGGATTTTGAAGTTAGAAAACGCGACTACCGGCAGTAAAGCTGGGCCCGGCCATCACATTTTACTTATGGCAACACCTCACGATTTAGGAAAAAAAGGAGAAGAACTGGCAGCGGGCTTTCTCGAGGCCAAAGGGTACAACATTCTGGACCGCAACTATCGCTTCAAACGGGCGGAGGTGGACCTGGTGGCCCTGCGGCTGGAACCGGCCGAGCTGGTATTCGTGGAGGTCAAGGCACGCAGCGATACGGCCTTTACCTACCCCGAAGAGGCGGTGGACCAGGCCAAACGCCAGGCCATGTTTCGCGCTGCCGACAGCTACATTTACGAAAAGAAAATGATGGGTATTCCGGTGCGTTTCGACATCATTGCCATTGGCTTCGACAATCCGGACCACCCCCTGATTCACCACATTGAGGACGCTTTTCGCATGATGGGAGGCACTGATATGGGCTTTGGGGAAACAGATATACAGTTTTAATGAGGGGGCGTACCGCCTTGCTCAGCCCTGCCGCTGCTTCATTTCACTGATGAGCTGCTGAAACCGCTGCTGCTGCAAATAGGGCTGAAAAGCGGGCTCAGCCATCACGTCCAGGTAATCATCGTAAAAATGTTGTAAGGCCAGTGCCAGGTGCTCGTACATGGCGTCTTCCTTGCCCTGCAGGGCGTAAATTTCGGCCAGGGTGGCGTAGGCGATGGTGCAGGTGGGGTCGAGTTGGAGAGCAGTTTCGGCATGTTGTACAGCCTGCTCATACTCTCCTTCCTGTGCCAGCATCCAGGCCAGGTTGTTGTAGGCCAGCGGATGTTGGCCCATTTCGATGGCCGTGAGGAAGTCATTGCGGGCCTGCTCCAGCTCGCTGGTTAAGCGCGTTTGGCCCCGGTCCACAAAATACTCGGCCCGGGGTGCCAGCTCAATGAGCTGGTCGTAGGTCTGGAGGGCGGCTGCCTCTTCTCCCAGTTCAATAAAGCAGTGTGCACGCCATAGGTAGAGGTCTTCCCGTTTGGGATCCAGCTCCAGGGCTTTGGCAAACTCGCGGGATGCCACCTCATAAGCCGGCGGCATGCGGCGAAAGTAGCACATTCCCCTGGAAGCATACAGATCGGCGGAGGGTTCTTGCTCAATGGCCAGAGAAAAGTAATAAATAGCCCGGTCCATGTCCTGTTGTTCTGCAGCCAGTAGTCCCATCATGTTGAGGGCGTCGGGCTCGTGAGGGTTTTGTTTGAGCACAAACTCAAAATCCTTTTCAGCCTCTTCTTTATAATCCACAAAGCGGCAGTTCATGTACATGCGGCCGCGCAGGTTGCGGTAATGCAGGGCTTCGGGCCGGAGGTCTATGGCGTTGTCGTAGTCGTCTATGATCTGGTTGAAAATGTCGGGATCGGAGAGGGCGGCTTGTTCGTCGGCAGAAGCCAGGGCTGTGGCCCGCATGAGGTGGAGCTCGGCCTGGGCTGCCTCATTGAGCGCCAGCCCGGCCTGCTGAAGCTCGTAGAGGGCGCGGCTGTATTCGCTGTGGGCCTCCTCAAAACGGTAGGCGGCAAAATACTGATTTCCTTTTTGTATATGGGCTGCAATGTGCTCGTTCATGTGGCAAATATAGCTTAAGGCTGCAACAAAACCTTCTGGGTGTGCAGCAATTTTCCATGTTCATACACCATCAGCAGATACAGGCCGGGAGCCTGCGCCGGGGCCTGCCAGACGAGCAGGCCCGAAGCAGCAGGCAGCTGCCTGGCAAAAAGTTTTTTGCCAAAGAGGTCTCTCACTTCCACTTCCCAGACTTTATCAGGGGCTTTTTCCCAGCCTATGTGCAGCTGGTCTGCAAAGGGGTTGGGAAAAATATGCAGGGAATAGGCCGCAGAAAGCTGCGGACTGCGGCTCACCAGCGCTTCATTGGAAGCCCCCGGCGTGGGTTGGAGCAGTTGAAAGTCGCCCGTACCATTTGGGAGCCTGCCGGTGGTGGTGTCGGTGGGCTGGGGTCCAAAGTGGATGCCGTCTATGAGCACAAAGCCCGTTTCGGTAGAATCATATATGCCCACAAACTCCCCGTTTCGTTCCAGCCTGAAGTTGGTGTGCAGGGGCCCCTGTTCGGGATCGTTATCCGTCCACACCAGCAGGAATTGTCCGGGCAGTATGCTGGTGTCCGGGAAGGCCCACCTGCCTGGCAGAGTGGGGTCGTCGGTGAGGTATTTTCCCTTCAGGCCGATGGCGGCTGTGCCGCCATTGTACAGTTCTACCCAGTCGTCGTACTCGCCGGCTTCGTCGGCGATGGTGGAGTCATTGCTGGCCATGAATTCATTGATGTAGAGGGGAATATCCTGGCGCAGGGAGAGGGCTTTGATGCCGCAAACGGGCCACTGGCTTTGGCCGCCACCGGTATCGGTGGCCCGCAGCAGGTACTCCATGCGCGTAGCTCCCGGCGGGGGAGCGATGCTCCCTCCGTATATGCCATCGCCTGCGGCTCCGTCGCCATGCAAGCCGTCGTCGGCCAGGGGCTGAAAAACCGGATCGGCAGCGGTGGCAAATCTGAAGCCCACTTCCACCTGCTCAAGGGGGCCGTCGTCCAGTATGTAAGCAGTGAAGTGAACCTGTCCAGCGGTATCGGGAAACCTAAGCGAAAGGGGCCGTATGACCGGATCGATGGGCTGCAGCTGCAACTGCTGGGCTGCCGAGCTGATGCGCTGCTGCAGGTAAGGCTTCAGCCCATAACGCACGTGCTGCACAGCGGGCAGGGGAGCTTCAAAAGCCGTTTGAAAATCCTCCAGACTAAAGCCATAATCCAGCACGCGGAAGGAGTCGGCAGCAGCTGAAGGCGTGATCATCTGTCGCAGGCTGTCGATGTAGGCAAACAAAGGAGTTGGCTGGGCGTATTGATCCAGAAATTGCCCAAAATAAAAAGAAAAGCGCTTCCGGTAAGCGGGTACTGCCAGTATGCGTTCATAAATGGGGCGTGGCTCGCTGGGATGTGCCCAGTTATAAATATCGCGGGAAGCCAGCCCGTCTATAAACCAGTCAATGCCAAAGGTATTGTCCAGGTCGAAGGGGATGTACTCAAACTGGCCCGTGGCGGTATTGTGGTAGAGGTAAAAGTTGTTTTTGTTGTAAATGGGGCCGTCCCAGTTGGCGGCAAAAATGTCGTACACCATGGCCCGCAGGTAGGTGTCCACATTGAAAATGGGCTCCAGCTCACAGGGCAGGGTTTCAGTGGGGGTGTTGTTCAGCACCGCTATGAAGTGAGCCAGGTCGCTGTAATCATCTTCGGCTGTATTGTTTTGCAGCTCGTAGGTTCTGTGGCCAAAGGGTGTGGCCTTGTAGAGGTTGGGGTCGTCGCCCTGGTAAAGGAGATCGGCGGGCCAGTGGCATTTGTACAGCTTACCTTCCTGGTTGCCAAAGCGGCGGTTTACAAACACCTCATCTATATGCTCCACATTCATGTACAAGCCATAGTATCGGTTGTTGATGTAGAGCTCCACGTGGTTGGCACGGGGAGCGGGCACTTCCAGCCAGCGCAGCATTTCCCAGCTGAGTTTGGAGCGCATAATGGTGGGGTCGTTGTGCTCCCCGTTGAGGTTGAGTTTTTCCAGCCCGCGGTATTTCCTGCCCTTGTCGTAGGTGTTGAAGGAAACTTTAAAGGATTTTTTTTGCGAATTGCGGGAGGTATTTCCCCTGAGCCGGAACCCTATCTGCTCCACTGTGTCCCTTACTTCCCCATTGTCAAATACAAAAGTTGCATGCCAGTGGTAGTTGCTCTGTTCATTGCCCGGAGCCAGCATGTGGGCCAGGGAGTCGGGTGGAAGCTCAATATAAACGCGGGGCACTTGTTGGTCGCCAAACACCTGCCCCTTTTTGGGAAAGGGCGTTTGGGCGCTGAGGGGAAGGGTACACCACAGCGCGGCCAGCGCCAGCCAGGTACACCTGAGGAAAAGCAGTTTCATAAATACAGATTGATTGCAACTGCAGAAAAGCAGAAGTGAAGGTACAGTAGGAAAAAAAAGGGAAGGCAGCCGCCTGCATGCAAAACCCTATATTGCCAGGGGCAAGGTGAAGGGCCGGGCAGGCGGCTGCCCGTTGATCCGTTTAGGGATCTATCAGTTCGTCAGTTAATTACCACCCAAAATCAGGGGCAGGCCCGAGTCTCCTCCGCCTACAATCACCACTTTGGTGTTGGGCGAGTTGGCCAGTTCTTTGGTGGCCTCTATGCCCTGCCATTTGAGCAGACTCTGGGAAAGGCTTTGAGACACGATGTTTTGGTACTGCTTGATACCCTCGGCCTCAATGCGCTTACGCTCGGCTTCTTTTTGTTCTTTTTCTATGCGGAAGGCATATTCCTGCGACTCCTGCTCCTGTTTGAGCTTGCTTTCAATGGCCGTTTTGATGGTGGGAGGCAGTTTGACCGAGCGGATGAGAATGGCGTCCAGAATGAGGTATTTTTCCTCCATGGCTTTGCGTGTTTCCTCAAAAATCTCGGTTTGGATGGCGTCCCGTTTGGTGGAGTAGAGCTCCTCCGGAGTATAACGGCCAATGGCCTGACGAGTGGAGGAGCGAATTTCAGGAATAATGATGGTTTGCAGGTAATTGGTCCCAATCTCATCGTGCAGGTAACCAATCTTGTCCTTCATAGGGCTGTAGCGGTAAGAGAGGTCCACACTGATGGAAAGCCCGTTGCTGGCCAGTACATCCATTTCTTCGTGACCTTCCTGAATGCGCACATTGTACTTGTACATGGTGTTCCAGGGAGCAATGATGTGAAAGCCCTGTGAATAAACCTTCTCTTTGTTCAGGCCTTTTCCAAACTTGTGAAAGAGCACGCCTTCTTCACCTACATTAATGGTTACGAAGGCTTCTGAAGTGAGTAGGATGAGGACAATGAATCCAATAAACACCACGGCAGCGGTAGAAATGACTCTTGATTTGTTCATTACGTTATGGTTTTGGTCCTTTTTTTATGGGTTTTGCAAAAATAGAAACCATAAATTTAGTAAATGTTCAGGGGAATTGGAAAGTATTCTCCATTCTATGCGAAAGAAGGATGGGGGAGTACTTTTGTTACACAGACGTACAGGGTGCAGCAATATTTTTCTGCGAGCTCCACCCCTCAGCGGGCAAATTGTTTCAGGGCCATGTCGCAGATCTGCTCCCCTATGGCCAGGCAGGCAGTGGCAGCAGGGGAGGGAGCATTGAGCACGTGAATGGAGTGGGGCGTAGATTCGATATGGAAGTCGTCCAGCATGCTGCCATCGGGCAGCAGGGCCATGGCGCGCACCCCCGAGCGGCCGGGCAGCAATTCCTCATAGCCAATAGAAGGGATGAGCCGCTTTAGCTGGGTGTGGAATAGCTTTTTGGAAAAGGCCCTTCTGTATTCATTCAGTCCAAATTTCCAGTGCCGGGCAAATAGGCGCCAGGTACCGGCATAAGTAAGTGCCTCCCAGCTGTCGCGCAGGTTAAAGTCGGTTTTTCCGTAGCCTTCCCGCTTGAAAGTGAATACAGCATTGGGGCCACACTCCACCCCGCCTCGTATCATGCGGGTAAAGTGTACCCCCAAAAAGGGAAAGGCAGGGTTGGGGATGGGGTAGATCAGGTTGCGTACCTTGCTACAGCCCGCCGGACTCAGCTCATAGTAGTCGCCACGGAAGCCCACAATGCGGGCCTGTGGCCTGAGGCCATCCATGCTGGCCAGTCGGTCGGCATGCAGCCCTGCACAACATATCAGTTGTTTGCTGCGAAAAGTGTGGTTGCCTGTCAGCACCTCTTTGCCCTCGGGCAGGGAGCGGATCAGCCTCACAGCCTGCCCGGTGAGCAGCTTACTGTGAGGGTTGATTTGGAGAAACAGCCCGGCCAGTTTTGCTGCCACCTCCGGATAATGGATGATACCGGCGCAGGGCACCCATATCCCGCTGATGGCGGCTGTGCAATGCGGTTCAATGTCCCGTACCTGCCTGCCATCAATTTTTGTAATGCCCTCAATGCCATTGGCCAGGCCGTTTTGAAATATGCGTTCGGCATGGGGCAGTTCGCTTTCGTGGGTGGCTACTACCACTTTGCCACATATTTCGTGGGCAATGCCGTGGGTTTGGGCAAATTCCACCAGAGCCTTGCGGCCTTTTACGCAGTTTTGAGCCTTAGAAGAGCCCGGTTTGTAATACAAGCCACTGTGGATCACCCCGGAGTTGTGGCCCGATTGGTGGGCCGCCAGGTGATCGGCTTTCTCAAGCAGCAAGATGCGCAGGGAGGGCTCCCGTACCTGCAACTGATAGGCAGTGGCAAGGCCCACAATTCCGCCTCCCACAACGATGAGGTCATAAAAATCCCTTTGTGCCGGCATGATGCGTTTTGTTCAGACAAAGGCACGCATTTTGGCACAATTTTCCAAACACTTATCCATTTCAACCAAAGGAACAGGCACTTTCTATGGCTTCAGGCAACTTGCTTTTGCTTTTGGAGCAGATGGCTTACCGACCATTTACCCGAACCATAAAAGGCAAAGACCAGCAACAGTACCAGCGTTACAATGGAAATCCACATTTCGGAAAGGGTTCCCTGAACCGGGTTGACCAGGAAAACGGCCCCAAACAAAATCGGCAGCTGGGCAATGACGGCCCAGCGGGTGAGCAGTCCTACGGCAATGAGCAGACCACCAATGAGGTGGGCGGGAGCAATGTAGTGGGCAATGGCCAGGCCCACAAATTCGAAGTGGAGATGCTGTATGAGCTCGGTAACCAGGGAAGGGTCTTTGATAAAAATGACCCCTTTCCAGAAAATAAACACCCCCAACACCATGCGGATAAGGTCTATCCATGCAGGGTGATGGGTGTCGGCCCAATGTTCCAGCGATTGGATTTGAGAACGTAAAGTAGCCATAACAGCAAGGGATTAAGTGGTTTGCTAATGGCTATAAAATACTGTTTATCAGGGAGAAAGTCAATTTTTCCCTCACTTAATCTGCCCGTTAAAGCGGAAATTAATGGCGGCATACACATTGATGCCCGGATTGGGAATGCCCATTGCTTTAAAGCGTGAAAGGTGGTCGATGTAGCGGGTATTGAGGATATTTTTTACTCCTGCCGATACCTCAAGGGCCTGTCGGCGGGCAGGTATGGCCATTTGCACACCCGCATTGAGCAAGTGGTAGGCCGCCGTGGGCGTTTCAAACAAGCTTACGCGCCCCTGCCTGAATTTGTACATGTGCTGCACAAACACACTTTTGAGGCGTATCTTGTTTGTTTTTTTCGTTTCAATGCTCAGGGTGCTTTGCAACCTGGTGGCCGGGATGAGGGGGAGGGCATTGCCCTGGCGGTCTTCCCCAAACACCATGGAGAGGTTACTTTCTATATGCAGCCAGTGAATGTGGTGAGGATGCAGGTGCACGCCCATCTCTCCCCCGAACAGGTAAGCATCGGTCTGGAGGTATTCAAAAACCGGACTGCCATCTATGACGGTATCGGTGGGCGAAAGAAAAATGTAATCCCGTATGGTATTGAGGAAGGGGTTGATGGCAAAATCGACGTGCTCATCGCGGTAGTTCAAGGTGAAATCTATTTGGGTGGCCTGCTCACTTTTGAGGTTGGCATTTCCCAACTCATAGCGGTTGGTACCTTCGTGCACCCCTCTTGAGAGGAGTTCAGAGGTATTAGGTGCCCGGTATCCGCTGGAGAGGTTGGTGCGCAGGCTGATGCGTTCCAGGGCATATACCATGCCTGCCGAAAAGGTAAAACCGGTGTAGGTTTTATCGATAGCGGGAATGATTTCCCCTTCCCCTTCGGTCTCACGGGTGTGTATCTGGCGCGCGTCTGCCCGCAGGCCTGCCTGCAACTGGAGCTTTCCCCATTCCATATTGGCCAGCACATATCCGCCCAGGTCCGCTGTTCGGGCGTCGGGAATCAGGATTTCCTCCCCATTGTTTTTGTTAGACTGTTCCATGCCCTGGGCACCTACGATCAGGCTCAGGTGCTGGTTGATGGTAGGCGACTTCCATCTGAGGTTGTAGGTAAAAGTGTTCAGGCGTATGCCCAGGGCATGTTCCTGGGGATCTTCTTCAAATTCGCGCCGGTAATTGTGGGTGTATCCCAGGGTGAGGTTGAGTTTGGAACTGCCCAGAAAAAAGATGTTTTCCAGGCTGGTGTTGTGGTTGTTGATGGTCTGAAAAGGCAGCTCATGGCTGCGGTCCACCTCTTCGGTATAGCTGGCATCTTCTGCAATGCCAAAATTATTTTGCAAAAAGCTGTAGCGTATATTGGCTATCCAGTTATTGGTGTTGAAGCCAAAGGCACTTTTGACATTTTTCTCATCAAAGCGGGTGTTGAGTACCCTGCCCAGGCCCGGAATGCGATAGTCGGCATGGGTAGCATAGCCGCCAAAGAGGTTGAGCTTGAATTTCCCTTTGTGCGCCTTCAGGCCCAGCTGGTTGCTGCTGCCCAGGGTATTGGAATGAAAACGCGTTTGGGCATATCCCTCGACGGCATCGTGCCGGGCATAGCGCTCATCTATGAAATAGAGCACCCCTCCCAGTGCGTCGGAGCCATACAGCAGGGAGTTGGGGCCCTTGAGCACTTCGACGCTTTCTATCCCCACTTCTCCTACTCCCAGGCCGTGCTCAGCCCCCCATTGCTGGTTCTCTATGCGGATTCCCTGGGCGTAAGTGACTATGCGGTTGCCAGATAGACCCCGGATCACGGGCTTGCCTATGCCGGGGCCTGTGCTGTTTTGTTCTACGCCCGGTATCTGGCTGATGGCCTCGGCCAGGCCGGCGGCTGCATGGGGCTGCAGGCTTTGCATGCTTTTGTGTTCTATACTGACAATGTGCTCTCCCTGCAACTTGCCCGTAGGAACGGCTATTACCACTTCCTCCAGCTCAAAATGCCCCGGTTCCAGGTAAAATTCTTGGCGTCCGCCCTTTGTCAGGTCTATTTCTTCATCAAAGGTTTGGTAGCCTATGTAGGAAATCTGTATATGGATGCGCTTCTGCTTGTAATGGTCTATGGTGAATACCCCACTGCTGTCGGTGGTGGTGCCGGTTTTCAGTTCGACGAAATAGACGTCAGCAAAAGGCAGGGGTTGGCCGGTTTCCTTATCGAATACTACACCGGTAAAAGTTTGAGAAAAACTCGCCATACAGCTAAAGCACACAAGGATAGTAAGGCAACTTCTCAGCATATTTTCTTTTGGTTGAGGAATGAAGGTTGATACCGTGGGCAAATATCGCCATATTTTCAAATAATTGCAACAATATTGCAAAAAGGATGAGGCAAGTAAAAAATCACTAATATTGCAGGCATGAGAAAAAGCCTGTTATTGGTCGTCGTTTTACTGCTGGCAGGCCAGCTGCCAGGGCAGAGCTTCAAACTGTTGAGCTGGAACATCCAGAACCTCGGAGGCAGCAAAAACGAGCAGGAATTGGCCGTCATGGTGGACATCATGGCGAATTATGACCTGGTGGCAGTGCAGGAGGTAGTGGCCAAAGACCCCCGTGGGGCGCAGGCTGTAGCCAGACTGGCCGACGCCCTCAACCGCAGCGGCAGCCACTGGGACTATCGCGTGAGCGAACCCACCCGCAGCCCTTCCAGCTACATCAGCGAACGTTATGCTTTTTTGTGGAAAACGAGCAGCATAGAACTGGTTGGGCGGCCATTTCTGGACAGCGAACTGGCGGAGGTTTGCTATCGCGAGCCTTACATTGGCCGCTTCCGGCTGAAGGGCGACAGCAGCTTGTTTTACGTCATCAACTTTCACTCTCGCCGCTATGACGAACAACCCGAAGAGGAGATCCGGCACTTCTATGCCTACCCGCAGCGACTGGGTACCACGGCCCTGCTCATAGCAGGAGATTTCAACCTGGACGAATCCCACCCGGTGTGGGAACCGCTCTACCAGCAGGGATTTGCACCGGCCCTGCAGCAGTTGCCTACGACCTTCAAGCGGGCATGCGAACTCAATGGCGGATATTTCAACCATCCCATTGACAATATTTATGTGCACACGGGCAGTTTTCAGCTGCTACAGGCGGGAAGAATCGACTTTGCAGGCAGCTGTGAACAGCTCTCATTTGCCAGAATGATATCGGACCACGTGCCGGTATTTTCGGAACTGTGTTTTCGGAGGAATTAAGGGACGCTCATAAATAACTTCTTCAATTCACTTGCTCTTTTGGTCTGAGTCTGGGGTACAAACATCCTCATTAAACCGGTAAACTGCGGGTTTTGTGCCTTGTCTCATGCCAACTGCCCGGCGCTAGAAAATGAACCTTTATTTTGCTCACCTTCCTCTGCATTTACCCGGGCAGTTTGTTGTGCCATATTCAGATATTTTCTATATTTGGACAATGGCCAAAGGCAAAAAGAACGAACATCAGGGCAATACCCGCCGCAAGGGCGAGGGCAGTATGTACGACAAAATCATGCGCGAAAACCTGCGCGAAATCTTCCTGCCCATCATTACCGACCGGCTCCCCTTCAACATCACCCGCATCAGCCCCCTGCCC
>RFHT01000060.1 GCA_003696835.1 Bacteroidota bacterium | reverse complement strand
GGAAGATCAAATTTTTCACTTACAATTTGCTTGAGTTGTACGCTGTCCATGTCATCCAGCTCATACTCGGCCAGTAGCAGATCGGGTTTGTAGCTGTCCTGCAGCAGGTTGAGAGCTTGCAGGGCCGAAGCCACTGCCACGCATTGCACTCCCCAACTGCTTAATATCCGCTGGGTGATGTCGCGCTTGTGCTCATGCGAATCCACCAATAAAATTTTGTACCTGGCCAGGCCCTTGTGAAACTGAAAATGCTTTTCAGAAGCGTGCCCAACCTGAATGCTGAAGGTGAAGGCAGTACCTTTGCCCTCCTCACTCTGCACACTTATTTTTCCGCCCATCAGGTGTACCAGTTTACTGCTGATGGCCAGCCCCAGGCCGGTGCCTCCGTACCTGCGCGTGGTGGAAGCGTCCACCTGGGTGAAGGCGCTGAAGAGAGAGGCCTGCTTATGTTTGGGAATACCGATGCCAGAATCTTTTACCATAAAAGAAAGCTGCGTTTGATCCAGTGATTTACCCGGTACCTGAATTTGGGAAACCTGTAAAAAAACTTCCCCTTTTTCGGTAAACTTAATGGCATTATTGATGAGGTTGACCAGAATTTGGCGCAGGCGGATGCTGTCGCTGGAGATGAACTCCGGTACGCCGGGTTTGATTTCATAAAAGAGCTCTATTCCCTTTTCCACAGCTTTGCTGGAAAATAACTCCATGACATTCTCCACACACTGGCGCAGGTTAAAGACATGCTGCTCTATGTCCATTTTACCCGCTTCTATCTTGGAGAAATCAAGAATGTCGTTGATGATGGTCAGGAGGTTTTCCCCGCTGATGCGGATGGTTTGAACAAACTCTTCCTGGTCGGCACGCAAAGGGGTATCCATTAGCAGGTCTGTCATACCTATGACGCCATTCATGGGGGTACGTATTTCATGGCTCATATTGGCGAGGAATTCGCTTTTTGCCACATTGGCAGCTTCGGCCTTTACTTTGGCTTCGGCCAGCTCGGCCGTGCGGGCCTGAATAATTTTTTCCAGCCGCTGGTTTTGGGCGCGAAGGCGCTTGCTGTTGACGAGCAAAATGACCCAGATGAAGCCTCCCCCGAAAAGTGCAAATAGCAGATAGGCCCAAAGCTGCTGGTGCCAGGGTTTGAGCTCTTCAAAGGCAAAGCTGCTTATTTTGCTTTCCCTGCCCAGGGCATCCTTATACTTGAGCAGAAAACGATAGGTGCCTCCAGGCAGGTGGGCGTACTCTTTGTAGGTGTCTGCTGTCCAGGCCGACCAGGTTTTTTCGTAGCCATCGAGCAGGTAGCTGTACCGAATGCCGGGTACGAGCTGGTGCTCCGGGGAAGCAAAATGAAAGCGTAATGGTTTTTTTCTGCTGTTGGTGCGCAGTAGCTGCACGGGATGTTGTTTGGCTGCCAGCAGGCGCTCACCGTTTGGAGCCTCCTGCCAGAAATGGCCACTATAAATGACGGAGTCATTTCCGCTGGTGATTTTTTTGACCGTGGCGGTATAAACGGCCTCCCGTGGGTGAACTTCCCCTGGGAAATAGCAATACAACCCATCAGTAGAACCCGTCCATAAAGCCCCGCCTGCGTCAATATGAATGGGACCCGGCGGCATATCAGGGAGCCGGGGAATGGCATGCTCATTCCATTTGAACCGGCCATTGGCCAGGCGGCGAAGCTGACCGATGCGGCTGAAATTTTCGCTTCGGATGTACATCCATACCTGATCTCCCTCATCATTGGTGGCCAGGTCTGATACCGCCAGGGATCCATCTACCAGGGGTTTGCCAAAATGATAGGCGGGTAAAAATGTTTCACTCTGCCTGTCAAAGGTGAACAAGCCCCAGGAAGAATCGAAGATCAGCTGTTTACCAAAGGAGTAAACATGGATTTCGCTCATGCTGGGGAGCCCATCTCCTTTATCATATTGCTTGATTTTGCTGAGTTTGCCATTCTCCAGCCACAGCCGGATCACGCCTTGCTTGGCAGTACCTAACCAGAGCTCATTGGAGTCGGCCGGGCAAATGCTGTATATAATGGCTTCCAGTCTGGCAGGCCCATCACTGACCTGCCATTTGCCGACGCGGTACTTAAGCTGGCGTATGCCATCGTGATACATGCCTGCATATACCGTAGGCACGTCTGCATTCATAGGTGAGTGTCCCAAGGAGAGAAAAATACCCTTTTCTATGAGTTGAAGCTGGTTTTGCATCACCTGAAAAACACCTCTGCTGCTGGCCAGCAGCAGATGAGTTGTTTGTGGACTCACCCGTACTTCCAAAAACTGCCAGCACTCCAGGTCGGCCTCCCCTATAAGTTTGAAATGGTCGTTTTCCAGTACAAACACCCCCCTGGTGGTGGCTACGTACAGCCTGGACTGGTAATGGGTGATGTCCTGAATTTTTCCCTTTAGCCCCGATTGCTCATCCCAGTATCTGATAGCGGGATTGTTTTCTATAAAAGTGATGCCTTTATCTGTACAGACCCAAATGTGGTTCATGCGGTCCTGAGCCAGGTAAAGGATACGGGCATCGGGGAAATTATTGTTCGCCGCATTCAGGTGCTGCTTTACGACCCCATCGGAGCCAAGCAAAATCAAGCCCGTATTGATGGTGCCCAGAGCGATGTCTCCGTTTTTCAGTTGAATGGCGTCATAGATTTTCCACTCAGTGGCGTTTCCTCCCCGCACTTCAAAGGCTTGCAGGCGGGGGCTTCCTTGCTCATACCACCAAAGTCCCTTATTGTGGGTTATCAGCAGCCATTTTTGGTCATTTGCCGGCAGAATGGAAACGGGCGTATGCTCGCCCATCACAGCTGCCGACACAACGGGCTCCAATGTTCCATTTTTAAAGAGAAAAATGCCTTTTCCTTTCTCCGACAAATAAAGCTTCTCCTTGATCCAGTAGGCCCTGTAAAGCTCCAGTTTCATTTTCCAGCTCGTAAGCGCACGCCCGTCCCAGAAAAAGATAAACTCTGGCGTGATAAAAAAGGCTCCCCCGGCATAAGCAAAGGTTTGCCACACATCGGTGAACTTGCTGCCCGTTTTTGCATAATCACTGTGTATGGGAATGTAAGTGAGATGGCCCGTGGAGTCGGGTGCCAGATAACCAAATTCTCCTATGCCCCCCACATAGACCCGGTTGGTGCTGGAGTCAATAGCCAGGCTCCTGATAAAGCCTTCATTGGCGGTGGGAATGGTTTGCCAGCTCAGCCCGTTATATACCAAGACGCCTTTGGGATTGCCAATATATACATTCCCAAAGGCGTCCTGTACCCAGGCCCAGTTTGAGGCGTCGGCATGATAGTGCTTTGAGGAGAAATGTTTGACAAAGCTTTGACCAATGGTTTGAGCAAAGCTTCCATAAGCATAAAATACAAAGGCTAGTGTAAGCAAAAAATGCCGGCTCATGTTGCTGCAAGCTTGGAAAACAAATGTTGGCTATGGATAATGTTAGCTTGATGGGGTGAATAATTGGCAGGTAATTGCATGAGTGCTTTTCTCCTTGTTTGATTATAATCGGTTTTTCCAGTCATTGAGTGCCAGTGCTACCCGTTGCTGCTCTTGCTGCAGTTGCTGCAAAAGTTGGGGAGCATTGCTCAACTCACCTTCCTTTGCCTGGTTTTCCAGCTCCTGGCAGATGGCCGCAAATGCATGTGCACCCAGTTGTGCATTGGAGGATTTGAGCGAATGGGCATGCCGGTGTACCAGGGAAATTTCCCCTGCCTCTATGGCATCTTTCAGCTCAGCCATGAGTGCAGGAGTGTCTTCCATGAGGGTATCAATCAGATCTGAGATCATTTCCGCATCGCCGTCCATAAGTTCTGTCAGGCTCAGCAAGGTCTCCTGGTCGAGATAATCAGCCGTAATGTGCGTCCCAAAGGAACTGACAGGTTTTTCTGGGGTGATAGCCATGAGAATTTTGTTTTGTTGTCGAAAGGTATTTTGATAAAAAATTATGATTTGTGAAAATGACAACCTCCTCCCACATTTAAAAGATGATTTTGGGTATTTTCTATCCTTTGTTTTAAAATGAAAAAAGCAGCCAGGCCCCAAGGACCTGACTGCGCATACAGCTTCTGTTAGCTACTATCTTACAGCTTACTCATTTCACCAGCTGCACTTTTCGAATTTTTACATAGTCATCAGCCTGCATTCGGAGGGTATATACCCCTTCGGGCTGGTCGCTGAGGTCGAGTATGCTTGACTGGTTTTCTTCGATTTGAATGCTTTTCACCCGTTGTCCCAGGCCATTATAGACGGTCACTTCCAGCTTGTTGAAGGTTTTGCTGGTGGCCAGTATGTTGAATTGGCCGCTGGAGGGGTTGGGGAAAATGGCGATGTCGAATCCCAGGGTACTGCCAGCGGGGTTCATGCGGTTGTTGCGGCAGTTGGCCGGAGCGCGGTAGAGATTTCGCTCGTAAATGGTGCAGCCGCTTACGGCCGTAAATTTGGCAAATACCCGTGCATTTTGGCCATTGGCCGGGAGGTTGTTCACCACAATGGTTTGTGGGCTGCCCGTAATGGGGTGGTAGGTCCACTGGCCGTTGATTTCCACGGCGATCTGGCCGAAAGCGGGCGGGTCGTTGTAGCGCAGCTGCAGGCTCACCCCGTAGGTGCCGTTGCCGTCGCACTGGGTGCCCAGGGAAGTGAGCGAAGTGATGTCGCAGCGGTCGTCGGGGTCTTCGTCGGGGTTGCCGCATACCGGGGCGGTGTAGAGCCTGCTGACAAACTTGGTGCACTGATCGGCCACTTTGATGAAGACATCCTTGCTTCGGCCGTCGGCCCGGAGTCCCTGCACACAGATGAGCAGGCTGCTGCCGTTCTGGCTGGACTGGTAGCTGCTGACCTGGGCCATTTCCCCTCCAATGATCACCATGAGGTTGGGATCGGGGGTGAGGGGCATGCGCAGGCCGGTGAGCATAAAGCAGGCCGAGTAGGTATCGTCAGGCTGGCATTGGGGCCGGTCGGCCAGCTGAATGTCGAAGAGGTCGCAGGGCTGAGCCACATTGCAGTCCGGTGCAGTAAACATATCCACCTCGGTGCGCATGCAGTTGGGATTGGCCGTAAAGCTGGCCGTTACATCGGTGGGCAGGCCGGTGGGTACCAGACCTTCGACCATCACCATCTGGGGACTGCCCGTAATGGGGAAGTCGTGGTGGGTGCCATTGATGCTGATGCGCAGGCTGCCGCTGGCAGGCGGATTCATGTAGCTCACGTTGAGGTTGAGCTTGTAGGTAGTGTTGCCACGATCTTCCACACATACAGGCTCGCCATCCAGGGCAATGTCCTGTACCATACACACGATGCCACAGTCAGGCGCATCATACAATCCTTCGACACGCAACTTACAGTCCCGATCATCGGAAAATTTGGCTTCAACGGTAACAGGAGCCCCTGTGGGGGGAAGTCCAAAGAAGTTGACTACCTGTGGGCTGCCGGTGATGGGGAAGCTCTGCATGACGCCATCTACGGTTACATCCAGGGTGCCGCCTGCGGGCGGGTT
>RFHT01000486.1 GCA_003696835.1 Bacteroidota bacterium | reverse complement strand
TGTGATCCCCTTGAGGGACTTCCGCTTCGCTCCAGCCTGCATCCTGCTACCTGTGACCTGCATCCTGCTACCTGTCACCTGCTACCTGTCACCTGCTACCTGCATCCTGCTACCTGTCACCTGCATCCTGCCACTGCTTCAGCGCCTGCTCCCAGGTATCCAGCAGCCACTGCACCTGTACATGCACCGAAGGTTCATCCACATATATTCGGAGATAATAGCTCACCAGGTGCAGCAAATACAGGCGGTGGAGGTAATCGACGTCCACCTTATAGGTGCTTATCACTTCCTGCATCTGCGGTGCCTGCAGGGCTTGCTCCAGCTGATGCCGGATGCGGTCATAGGGCAGCCGCTGCAACAAGATACCCGACTGATACACAAAGTGAAACAAATCGTAAAGCAGGGGCAGGCTGTCCTGGGCCAGCTCCCAATCATATACATATAGCTGCCTGGAAGTGTGATACATATTCCAGGGAGTAAAATCGCTGTGCGTGAAAGAAACATCCAGCCACTCCTGGGGGTTGATTTCCTCGTAGAGCTGCCACAAGGCGGCCGTTATTCGGTGCACCTGCCGCTGGTCCAGGCGGGGGTCCTGTACTTTTGCAATGGTAAGGTGGCGGAGATTTTTACCTGTTTGGGCAAAAAAGGGTATGTCCTGGATCTGTCTTTTGTGCCAGAATGCCTGGTAGAGCTCTGCCAGCGCCTGAAGGTGCGCTTTTCGCAGCAGGGCGCTTTGCCTGACTCGTCTTCCACCCGTTACATTGCTCATCACCAGGGTGGATTTGCCGTGGGTGGCATGCGTAATTTCGCTGTGGCGCAGATAGCGGAACCGCTTTTGCCCCAATACCTCCAGGGCATAAGCCTCGTGCCGAATGAGGGAAAGGGCCCTGGGAGTATGGGCAATTTTTATAAAATGCGTACTCCGCATGCCCTGGTTGACAGCCACCACACTTTTACGGTTCTCTCCCGTAGTGCCGGTAAAGATGGCAAAGGTATCGTGCGGAATTTGCTCCAGTATCTGCCGAAGCGGGCGTTCCTGCTCCGGGCTGAGCTCGAAGCTGCCCGAAATGAGTAGCTTTTTCAGGCCGGTGGCAAATGCCAGACGGGTAACTGCCCGGTAAACACGGGCTTTCCAACTGCTGGAGTTGTACAACGACAAATGGGCCGGGTAGCGGGCATCAGCCGGAAAAATCCAGCGTATGCTACCATCGGCATTGTGGATGTAATAATACGTATGGGGCTTACCTGCCCTGGCAGTTTGCTGGTGCCAGCGTATTGCCCTGCCCGGCTGGGGCGAATGATCGTATTTAAAAGAAGCACCCGCCGAAAAAATTTGTTCGACCAGGCTAGCATCCGTTGGTATAGCTCGTTTAATCATAACTGATTTTTTCATGATAAGGCCTGGCATCCAGCACCAGCATATAAATGATGATGAGCCAGAACATAATTCCGTAATTCGTTTCCCCCCATATCCCAAACTCAGTAAGAGAATTCACAAATATGGGAATGAACACCCCCAGGCAGAAGTACTTTTTGTGCAAATCCTGCTCCCGTAAGTAGGCGCGAACGGTAAAGATCATTTGCAACAGCACGATCAGAGTACCTACCATGCCCAAGTTAATCAATACCTGTATGAAGGTATTGTGTGTCATACCTGCAGCGTAGGCATGAATGCTGTCAAACTTGTCGTGGTAGCTGATGCGCATAAAGCCGTAGCCCAAAAGCGGCTCCCGGGGAAAGCCATACACGATCAGGTCGTGCCAGAAGGGAATCCTGCCCGTCATATTCATCACCTCCTCCACATCGCCGGCTTTGACAAATATTTTCTGAAAAATAATGGGCATTACCGCAAAACCAGCAGCAAAAGTGGCAAAGATCAGCCGGGGTTTTCCCGACAACATCACAAATAGAAAAGTCGTGAGAAAAAAGCTGATCATAGAGGATCGCGACTCAGTAGCCACCAGGCACCACACCATCATGGCCCAGCCCAGTAAGGTCCAGAAATTGATGCCCTTGCGCTTCCATTCCACATAGATACTGGCAGCTCCTACTACACTGAGCATGCCCAGCTCATTGGGGTTGATAATGAAGCCTCCCAGCCGCTGCACTTCTCCCCCGTGGGTACCCCGGTAAAACTTGGCCGGGTTGGCAAACATGCCAATGAGAAAGGCAATGGAAATGAGGGCAATCGACAAGGCCAGTATGCGCGCCATGTCCGTTTTGCGCACAAAACGGTCGTGGGTATTGAGCACCAGCACAAGTTTCCAGTAATAGAAAACAAAGAACACACATTCTACATCCATAGCCAGCTGCAAACTGGAATACCTCAAATCCGAGGTCCACAACAGCGAAGCAAAGCCCAGAAACAGGTACATGCAGTACAAAAAGAGCGAGGGCACATTTTTGTACGTAAACTGCACAGGCCTGCTTTGGCCGTCCAGGTAGCGGTAGAGCAGGAAACAGCACCCTGTGAGCAAGACGCGCAGAAAAGTTTTGAATACCTGCGTGACGGCGGCCGAATCATGAACGGTAAAATAACTCGTGATGCGCAAGATCATCACCACCATCAAAAACACGATCAGGCCTTTTCCGGTCTTTTTCAACTCTGCTTTTGCCATGCCTGTACGCGCTGCCCGCTACCTCTGCTGCTGACCGGCTTCTCTCTTGAGACTGTGAAAGCAGCAAAACGTAACGGACTTTTTGAAAAAAAAATATTCACACAGAAATATTGTCAAAATTTGAAACGTGCTGATAGGGCTGGCTGTACAGCCAGATCAGCTTTTGGGCGATGTGTTCCCAGCGGTACTCACGGGCAATTAGCTGCCTCGCGCGTTTTCCCATTTCGGCCAGCTGGCCGCTTTCCCAGGCTTGCTCGGCCTCATGCAGGGCTGCAGCCACCATTTCGGGCCGGTTGGGGTGTATGTGAAAACCCGCCTTGTGGCTGGCCAGGGCACTGGCCAGGTTGGTGGGGGTACTCAGCAGGCAGGGCAGGCCCAGGCCGGCAGCTTCCAGTACGCTCATGGGCATGCCCTCGTAGCGCGAGCAGTGTACAAATGCATCGGTATGTGCCAGCAGGTTGAGCTTCTCGCTGCCATAACGGCTGCGCCAAAAGTGCAGGCTCTCCGCTATGCCCAGCCTCCGCGCCCACGCCTGCAGGTAAGGGCGGTCCGGCCCGTCGCCTATGATCCACAGCCGGGCGTTGCCGCCGCTGTGCTGATAGGCTGCAAAGCCTTCCAGCAGCAGGTCCAGTCCTTTGTGGTGGGCGTCCAGCCTGCCACAAAAACTGAGCAGCAGGCCCGGTGGCCTGCTCAGGGGCTGTGGCTCATACTGCAAAGCCGAAAGTTCCATGCCATTGGGAATGCATACCTTGTGGGCAAGCTGCACGTAGCGGTCGATGTGGTCGTACTGAAGCTGGCCCAGAAAATGCACCGCATGGGCATGGCGCAGCAGTTGCTTTTCTATCAGGTGGAAATACAGCATCTTCCGCAGCGATTTGCGGGCCATGGCACCCGGGCTCAGGGCTCCATGTGGGCAATAAACGTATTTGATGCCCCGGAGGCGCAGCATGCGCCCCAGCAGGTAAAATTCCGGGATGAAACTGCCGTGCAGGTGCACACAACAATCGCTGCCCGCCAGCTCCCCTATGGCCTGCCGGAGCTTTGCATCCAATACAAATTTGCTTCTGTGAGCACGAAACAGCCGCAGCTGATAAGGGCGTGACTCCACTTGCTGCCGGGGCGTGGGTGTAATGCCCCATATCCATACCTCATGGCCCAGAGCGGCCTGGTGCGCCGCCAAATGGTGAGCCACCTGGTTTACCCCATTCATGCGGTTGAGCCGCGCCTTGCCCAGTATGAGGTGCACAATCTTCATACTGGCAAATGTGGGGTATATTGAATGAATTGTGAAATTTAAAT
>RFHT01000485.1 GCA_003696835.1 Bacteroidota bacterium | reverse complement strand
TTGGCCAGGGTGCGCAGGGCGGGGTTGGGGTAGCCCTGGCCTGCAGCGCTCACCGAGCGGGTGCCCGAGCGCTGGGCTTCATAGCCTGCCAGCAGGTTGATGGTATGTTCGTTGTTGAATGACTTGATGTAATTCAGCGTTTGGGTGCCAATCCAGTTGAGGATGTTGCGGGTCGATTCCCGGCCAAAGCCTCCTACATTCCGGCCGTCGCCATAGCGGCTGTTGCGGAAGTAAAACTCCTGGTAGTTGAGCAGGTCAAATGACCAAGCCGACTTGGCCACCAGCCCCGGCACAATTTCATAAGAAGCTGAGAGGCTGTTCAGTACGCGGGTCATGGTCCATTCCCCGGCATCGTCGCCGCTGAGGCTGCCTACGGGGTTATTGCCCCCCATAAAGAAGCCCTTGTGGCCATCGTAAAACAGGCCTTCGGCATCTCTGATGGGAATAACCGGAGCCAAGAGATAGCCATTGTAGAGGGGGTTAGCCCAGCGGGTGGCGTCATTCATGCCCTGCTGAAAGGTGCGTGACAAAGAGAGGTTGTTGGTGATCTTCAGCTTATCGGTGGCCTGAATATCGAGGTTCAGGCGGGTGGAATAGCGGTCGAGCTTGGAGTAAATGATGGGCGCTTCCTGCTTGAAATAAGCCCCCGAAGCAAAGTAGCGGATGTTGTTGTTTCCTCCACTTACACTGAGGTCGTAGCTTTCGTTGAGACCCGTGCGGGAAATTTCATCTATCCAGCGGGTGTCCACCCGTATTTCTCCCAGGCTGTAGCCCCCGCTGCCGTCGGGAATGATGTCCACTGCGGGCAGGCCAGTAAGGGGATCGGGAAACTGCCGGTTAAAGCGGTCAATGGTTACTTGCAGGTCTTCGCCCGAGCGGTTGCGGTAGCCCTCAATGTAGAGGTGGGTGTATTCCTCAGCCGTGAGGCCACGAAGCCGCTTGCTCTCGGGTACGGCCCAGTTGTTGGCTCCCAGCTGGGTGCGGAAGCTCACTTTGGGCTTGCCCGCCTTTCCGGATTTGGTTTGGATCAGGATCACCCCATTGGCGCCCCGCGAACCATAAATGGCCGTTGCGGCAGCATCCTTGAGCACCGACACACTCTCAATGTCATTGGGGTTGAGCGTAGCCAGCGGGTTGGAGGTCTCAGCCGAAAATGTGAGGTTGCCCGATACCACCGGTATGCCATCGATGACGTACAGCGGCTGGCTGGAGGCCGAGATGGAGCCCTGCCCGCGTATCTGAACGGACACATTGGCGCCGGGCTGGCCGTTGCTCATCAGCGACTGCACCCCGGCTATGTTGCCCTGCAGGGCCTGCTCCACAGAGGCCAGCGGCACCTGCTCAATCTTGTCTCCCCCTATCTGGGTGACAGAGCCCGTAACCGAACCCTTTACCTGGGTTCCATAGCCCACAATGATCACTTCATCCAAATCCAGATCGTCGGTACTCAATTGTACCTGTATGTTGGAATTGGACTCACTTACCTGAACTTCCTGCGTTCTGAACCCCACAAAGGAAATGACCAGGGTGCCTTCCTTACCCGGGAGTTCTACTTCAAACTTGCCATTATCGTCGGTAAAACTACCAACAGTCGTGCCCTTAATCAGCACGGTGGCCCCCACAAGCGGGTTGCCATCTGCACCTTCTACGGTACCGCTTACCCGTAACTGGGCAAAGGCCGAATAGCCTAAAAACACGAATACCATAAAAAATGCGACATGCACACGGTAAAAGTTTTTGTTCATAATAAAGTGGATTTGATGTAAAATGATTAATTCGCCAAAAAGACGTTATTAGATGTATATTTCGATGCAGTGTAAATATACACCTGGGCGCGATTGCAGGTATTTTGGCGCGAAATGGGGATGGAAACATTCATCTTGGAAGGTAGCGGCCCTCCATAACTTGATCATTGCGGTAGAGGTGTCCATATACAGATGAGCTAGGTGTTGAACATCAATAATGTTTAATACTTTAATGTTTAATACTTTCTGCCCTTTATTCGAATCATGCCTCTTAAACAAAGTTAGAAAAAAAACTCAATGTTTTGCAAAATCTCTTCGCAGGGGAAGAAAAAAGGCTTTCTTTCTTTAACCCCATCGAAAATGAAAGGGTTGGTTTGTCATGAAAAATTGTTGCAAAGGCTTGCCATAAAGGAATGATTCGCAGTGGTTTATTGAAAAATTTATCAGAAAAGCAGCGGCTGGGGGGTAAAATGCCTTTCGAAAACGCGTAACCTGTACTCAATTTTGATTGCTTGCCTTTTTGACCTCTCCGGGTGTAATGCCAAACTCTTCTTTGAAGCATTTGCTGAAATAGGCCGGGCTGCTAAAGCCCACAGTGTAGGCAATTTCGGCTGCGGTACCGGCCTGCTGCTCCAGCAGGCTGTGGGCCCGTTTGAGTCGCAGGTGGCGAATGAAGAGGGAAGGCGACATGCCGGTGAGAGCGGTGAGCTTGCGGTGTAGCTGGCTACGGCTCATTCCCACTTCTCTTCCAAGGTCTTCCACCCCAAAGGCTTCGTGATCCATATAACGGGTAACTGCTTCAATCACTCTTTTGATAAAGGCTTCGTCCATGGAGTGAACCTGAATTTCTTCGGGCTCGAGTTTGATTACCTTGTTGAGCTGAGCCCTGAGTTTCTTTCGCAGCTCAATGAGGTTAGCCATTCGCACCTTCAGCTCTTCAGCCGAAAAAGGTTTAACCAAATAGTCATCTGCTCCCTTTTGCAGGCCTTCAATTTTGCTCTCAAGGCCGCCTTTGGCAGTGAGCAAAATCACCGGAATATGGCTGGTGTGTTCGTCCGATTTGAGCAGACGGGTGAGTTCCAGCCCGTCCATGCCGGGCATCATGATATCGCTGATGATGAGGTCGGGAATTTCCTTTTTGGCCAACTCCCAACCAGCCTGGCCCTCTGCTGCCTCTATCACCCGGAACTGGCCCGCCAGGCAATGGGCGATAAAGTTTCGCATATCGGCATGGTCTTCCACCAGCAACACCAGGGGCAAATCCCTGGGTTGTCCCTGAAGGCCGGAGGCTTCTTGCGGCGCTGCGCTCAGCGCAGCGCCGGCCGGAATCTGCGCCTGCACCAGCGGCTTGTCTTCCGCTGGCATGGCGGCCTGCGGCAACAATTCCAGGGGGAGCTGGCACACGAAGGTGCTGCCTTTTCCCTTTTCGCTATGCACTTCCAGGCTTCCTCCCATTAATCTGACGAGCTCATAGGCCAGCGACAAGCCAATGCCCGCTCCCTGGTAGGTGTGGTTCGGGGCCTGGTAATAGCGCTCAAAAATGTAACTCATCTCCTCCTGACTCATGCCAATGCCGGTGTCACTTACTTTGATATGCAGCAGGGAGTGTCCGCTGCCTGCTTTATCCTGTCCGGGCTGCGGTGGCCTTTCCATGCTTACCTCCACGCGTATGTTGCCTCCTTCGGGCGTAAACTTAAAGGCATTGGAAAGCAAATTTATGAGGATTTTTTCCAGCTTGTCGTGATCAAAATTGGCGTAAAGGTCTTGCTCTGGCAGTGCGCACTCATACACAATGTGTTTCTCCTCCGCCAGGGAGTAAAACGAAAAAATGAGGCCTTTGAGGAAGTTTTCCAGGTTTCCCGGCCTGAGTTGCAGGCCGGGAGGTTGTTGTTCTATTTTGGCCAGTTCCATCAGTTGCTCCACCAGTTGAAGCAAGCGTTCGGCATTGCGCTTAATCAAATGCAGGTAGGTGGTATCCGACTGGCGAAACCCCCGCTGTAAGATGTTGCTGATGGGGCCGAGTATGAGCGTAAGGGGGGTGCGAAACTCGTGGCTGATGTTGGCGAAAAAGCGGGATTTCATTTGATTGAGGGCTTCGAGCTGGGCGGCGCGCTCCTGCTGCAGCTGGAGTTCCAGCTGCCCGGCACGCCTTTTGGCCAGCATCTGGTTTCTGTAGGCCAAAAAGAAAGCCAGCAACCCGATTATCAGGCTCACCGCACTAATGAGGATGAGGCGTTGCTCCCGTTGTTCTCTTTCCAGCAAGCTTTGCTGATACTGGTTTTTGCGGCTGAGTTGCTCATTTTCATAGCGGGCTTCGGTTTCCGCTACGATTTTGTGCATGTCTATTTTGTTGAGGCTGTCTTTGAGCTGGCTGTAAGCATGCAGTGCATTCAGGGCTTGGGGATAAGCCCCCTTAGCCTCATAGGCCTTTGCCAGGACCAGGGTGGCATCAGCCTCCAGGGCGGTGGAGGCAGTTTTTCGGGCCAGCTCTATGGCTGTTTGTGCCTGGGAGATCGCCTCCTGGTAGGATTGGAGACCCAGCCCGGCCCGGGCCAGGTTGTAATGCATATAGGCAATGTAGTATTGCTGGCCAAGTTGATGGTAATATTCCAGGGCCTGCTGATACAGTACCTGTGCCTGGAGGTAGTTTTCCCGCTTCAGCTCTACATTGCCCAGGTTGCTGTAAGCGGTGGCCATGCCAGTTATTTGGTGGAATTTTTGGCTGTTGGCCAGGGCCTGCTCAAAATACGAACGCGCCTTGAGCAGGCTGTCCTGTTCGTAGTAAATGTTGCCCAAGCGGTTGTAGTTGTGGTAAAGGCGGTTTTCGGGTCCGGTCTCTTCCCGTATGCGCAATGCCCGCAGGGCATATTGCAGGGCACTGGAGTGTTCCTGCTTTTTGATATATACTTCTGCTATGCCATTGCAGGCCGCGGCTATGCCATTGGCATATACGATGGAGTCGTATAGCTTCAGGGCATGTATGTAGCAGCTCATGGCGCTGTCGAGCTGATCGGTTTGCAGGTAGCAATTGCCCAGGTTGTTGTAACTATCGGCTACGGCTTTGGGGTCCTGCAGAGCCTTGCGCAGCGCCAGCCCGGCCTTAAAAAGGGGGATGGCAGCTTTGTAGTCGCCTTTCACAGCCATGGCTATGGCCTTGTTGCGGTAAGCTTGCGCAATGCCGGCCTGGGAAGAGGCTGTTGGCTCGTAGGCCAGGGCCAGGTCGGCATATACGATGGCAGAGTCGGGCTGTCGAAAGAGCCATTCCTGGGCAATGAGATTCAGCAGGCTGATGTGTACCGAGTCCGTCCCGGCAGTTGCCAGGGCCTGCTTCAGGCTGTCGGTACGGGATTGCTGGGCTTGAAGCGGCGACAACAATACCCACAACAGCCAGGCCAATATGCCTGCCATTTGCTTGGTGTGGTTCATGGGTTCCTCCGCCAATTATAGCATAACTCAAATAATTGAAGATACCATTTTGCCAACAAACCCCGTCTGATTCCCCTACACTTCAAAAATGGACGCTTAAGCGCAATATGAACATACGAAAAATTCCCATCTGGCAAAAAAAAAAGCCGCCTTTTGCATGCACAAAAAGCGACTTAGGAGGAGTGAGCTGAACAAATGACGGAAAATTTGTTATCGCCACATACTGATAATGCCGCCCATGATGACAAAGTTCAGCAACCAGTAGCCGGCATTGATGGCCATATACTTCCAGCTTTTTTGTTCAAAGAGCGCATTGGTGATGATCACCGGTGCTGCTACCATCAGGCCCAGAAACATGCCGTGGAAGGCTCCGTGCTTGAAGGTGGTAAACTCTTCGCCTCCGTGAGCTACCATAGAGCTGATAAATATAGCTGCTACAAAGGCCAGTACCAGCGAAAGCCCGAAGGTGAGCAGCATGTTACCTTGCTGGGCCTTTTCTTCGGTCATGCCGGATGCCTCCATCCAGGCTTTGCCAAAAACTTTGGGGTTGTACCATACAAAACCCGCCACCAGGGTGGAAACTGCAGCTACTGCGAGGGCTAACCAATTCGTGTCCATAGAAGTCAGGTTTAAAGGTTTAAGTTGATGTATTCTGTCAAATGTACATTTTTTTGTTTAAATTTTCCAATTATTTGCATGACAAATTGCCAATTTCTTTCCTATTTCTCTCTTTTTATCTAAAAAAATTAGCTTTCTACCATTAGCTTTGTTTACCTTTATTCCCCTAAAACAACAGGTCTATGGCCCGGCAACGCAATGCTTCCCTTACGTTTATCTTTATCACCATTCTCATAGATGTCATTGGGCTGGGAATCATCATTCCCGTACTTCCTTCTCTCATTGAGTCGCTCACCGGCGAAGGCTTGAGCAAGGCATCCATGTACGGAGGCTGGCTCATTTTTGCCTATGCCCTGATGCAGTTTTTATTTGCCCCCGTACTGGGTGAGCTCAGCGACCAGTACGGTCGCCGACCGGTATTGCTGATCGCTTTGTTGGGATTGGGCATTGACTATTTGTTTCATGCCTGGGCACCCACATTGGGCTGGTTGTTTGTTGGTCGTATCATTGCCGGCATTAGTGGGGCAAGCTTCACCGTGGCCACGGCATACATAGCCGATATCAGTGAACCGGAGAAAAAAGCCCAAAATTTCGGACTGGTGGGGGCCGCATTTGGTCTGGGGTTTATCATCGGGCCAGTCATTGGGGGATTGTTCAGCCAGTGGGGCATACGCCTCCCTTTTCTGGTAGCGGCAGGCCTGAGCCTGCTCAATTTCCTGTACGGCTTCTTCTTCATTCCGGAATCCCTCCCCAAAGACCGCCGCAGAAGCTTTGAGTGGAAACGGGCCAACTCCATCGGTTCCTTGATGCACTTGAAAAAATACCCTATGGTATTGGGGCTGATTTTTTCATTTTTCTTCGCTTATATAGCCGCACACAGCGTACAGTCCACCTGGTCCTACTATACCATGTTTCGCTTTGAGTGGGACGAAACCATGGTGGGCTACTCCCTGGGCGTAGTGGGTGCCCTGGTGGCTGTGGTGCAGGGCGGGCTCATCCGGCTGATTGTTCCCAAAATCGGGGAACGCAATGCGGTCATTGCAGGTTTTATCCTCTGGGCCACCGGCCTGCTGGGTTTTGCCTTTGCCTTTGAGGGCTGGATGATGTTTGTCATCCTTATTCCCTACTGCCTGGGGGGCATCGCCTCTCCCACTGTGCAGGGCATTATTTCCAATCAGGTGCCCCCCAATGAGCAGGGAGAACTGCAGGGAGCCCTCACCAGCCTCATCAGTATTACTTCTATCGTGGGGCCCCTGCTCATGACCAATTTGTTTTACTTTTTCAGCCGGGAAGATGCGCCCTTCTTTTTTCCGGGTGCTCCTTTCATGATGGGCGCCCTGCTGATTTTGCTGGGGCTGCTCATTGCCATCCCTGCCCTCTCACGGCTAAAGTAATAAACTGTGCCCTGTATCCTTAGAGGAGTCTCCGCTTCGCTCCAGTACGTTAATGGCATCTCCGCTGCGCTGCTACCTACTACCTGCATCCCATTACCCCCCCCCAACCTTTTGCCCATTTTTTCGATATAAAAGAAGCCCCTCCTGTATTTTTAGCTGATCATTTATTGTGTAAATTGATCCACTTGAATTCAATGTGAATATCATGAACTTAGCTGCATACCCTTACCTGAAGCTCTATGCCTGCCTGCTGCTGTGCTGCAGCCTGCTGCCGGCGCCCCTGCAGGCCCAGTCTGCCGGGCGGGCAGGCAACAGCCGGGCCTGGGTACCCCTGGAACTCATCCTGAAATACGAACCCCTCAGCCCTGCACCTGCCAGGGCCACTCAACTGCTGCGGGAGTACTCCCAGGTGGAGCAAACCGCCCAGCAGTTAATGAGCCCCTGGGGCGTGAAGCTGGAAACGGTACAGCCGGTGTACCGCCAATTGTTGCAGCAACTAACGGCTAGCGGCCAAACCGAAAGGGCCCTGCTCGAAAGAGCAGGTCGCGCAGGCAAGCGCCCCCTTTCGCCCACCCACTTCTCCCGCAGCCTGCTGCTGCGCTTCGCCTACAGCCGCATGGACATGCCCCAACTGGCCCAAAGCCTGCTGGCTTCCGCCGCCCAGTGGGAAGCACGGGGCCTGCGCCTGCTGGAGGTGAGCCCCAACTACCTCTACAAAGCCCTGTCCACCCCCGACGATTCTCTCTACTCCCTGCAGTGGGCCCATCAGCTCACCCAGGCTGAGCAGGCCTGGGATACCGAACGGGGCAGCCCCGAAGTCATTATTGCCATTATCGACAGCGGCATTGACGAGCTGCATCCCGACCTGGTGGAAAACCTTCTGCCCGGTTTCGACTTTGTGGACGTCAACACCAGTGGCTACGACAGCTGGGAGCTGCTGGAGGGGGAAGACTACCGCATACAGGACGACGATCCGGAAGACACCGACGGCCACGGCACCCATGTAGCGGGCATTGCTGCAGCAAAGGGCTTTGACCAGTTTGGGGTAACGGGCGTATGCCCGGGCTGCAGCATATTGCCCCTGCGGGCCAGTGCCCGCTTCCGCCATGT
>RFHT01000059.1 GCA_003696835.1 Bacteroidota bacterium | reverse complement strand
CCACTATCCCGCTCGCTCAGGGCCTAAGGAGGGGAGTTGAGTGTTCGCAGGCGGCTGCGCCGCCTGCCCCGGAGAACTCTCCTCCTTTTCAAGGAGGAGGTGGAGGTGGTTAATACATTTCATTGAAAATGAGCAACTTACTACAATTGTTTTTTTCACCCTGAGGGTGCTGAATAGTTACATTTTTTTTTAATAATAGAGACGCGATTAATCGCGTCTCTTGACAATGTGATGAAATATCGCCAGATTTATTCAGCATTGCAGGCAAGCATGCAGCAATCGTAAACGCGATTGATAGCGTCTGGAAAATAGCGTATTGGAATCATGGCTGATAAATATCAGAACAAATACCGCATTGCCTCTGCCCGGGCCCAATGGTGGGATTACGCATGGAACGCTGCCTATTTCATTACCATCTGCACCCAAAACCGCGAACATTTTTTCGGGGAAATTGTACGGGCCCAATTCATTGCCTCTCCAATGGGGCAACTGGCACACCAATATTGGCAGGAAATCCCCCGCCAGTTTCCCTATGCCAAATTGGGCGAATTTGTGGTCATGCCCAACCACCTGCACGGAATTTTGATATTGGATAAACCCTATACCCCGAACGCGGCCCGTGATGGGGACCGCAATCGTGATGGGGACCGCAATCGTGACGGGGACCGCAATCGTGACGGGGACCGCAATCGTGACGGGGACCGCAATCGTGACGGGGACCGCAATCGTAGAGACGCGATTAATCGCGTCTCTACGATTGCGGGCACGGCGGGCACGGCGGGCACGGCGAATACGCCCCCGGAACAAAAAAAACCGGGCGGTTTTGCAGGTGATAAAAACCCCATGTTGAACGATAATATTTCACGCATCATCCGATGGTACAAAGGGCGTTGTACCTATGAAATCAGGAAAATACATGCCGGTTTTGCCTGGCAGGCCCGTTTTTATGATCGCATCATCCGCAATGCTGCCGAATACAGGCGCATTGCCCATTACATCATCAACAATCCCAGCAATTGGAACAAAGACAAATTCGATTCAGACCTATGAAATGTTGAATCCTGCCCCTATCTCGCCCTGAATCGCTGCATGATTTCTTTCCAGGAGGTGAAGATCACCCCCTTTTGCCGCAGGTATTGCTGCACCTTGGGATCGGCAAAGAGCTCGGCTTCCCAGGCGCGCTGTTGCCAGGAGTTGGTGATGGTCTTGAGGTTGTCGGTGAGTTCGGAGGGGTGAAAAATGATTTCGCTCAGGCCCGGAGGCAACTCATCGACGACTTTGAAAAAATTGGCCCGTTTTTCTTCATAGGTACTGCCATTGAGGGTAGAGGCAAAATAGTCCAGCTTGGGCAGGCGGTAGTTGTTGACCAGCTCAATCATCTCCTCATTGATGGGGTAACCTTTGGCCTTGAAGCCGGCCACCACGGCGGGGTCGCGCATGTCGATCACCATGGCGGGGATTTGGTATTCCTCTGCTACTTTGAGATAAACCGCTGTGAACTTGGAGGAGCCATAGAGCGTGCCCATGTGGGTGTCGATGTGGGAGGGGCGGTAGCCCAGGGCCAGGGATTTTTCGATCTGAGCCCGTATTTCTTTTTCCACCTCTTCGGGTGAGGCATTCATCACCACCTGGAAAACCGTGTGCCACATCATGCCGTCGGGGTCGATGAGGCCGGGCACCTCTTCGGGCTTGCTGAGGGGAGGCCATCGGTAGGTTTTCCACTCACTGGTAAGGGTGAGGTGCAGGCCCACATCTTCCTGGGGGTGAGCCTTGGCCCATTCGATAAATTCGGCTGCGTTGGGGCAGGGCATCATCACCGCTGCCGACTGTATTTCGTCATTGAGCAGTTGGCGGGCGGCAGCTGCGTTGGCTTCGGGGCACATGCCTACGTCATCGGCATGCAGGATGAGCACAATCTTTCCGGGCGGGTAGCCCAGTTTTTCGGCCCAGCTTTGGGCCTTGGGGGCAGCCGTGGTGGCCTGGGTGGCTGTTTTTTGGGCAGTACAGCCCGCCTGGGCCAGCAATATGGCCAGTGCAATGGCCATGAAGGGAAGTTGCATGCAAGTTTTCATTCTCCACCTATTATTGATTAAACCAAATCTTCATTTCACCAATTGGGCATAGTGGGACGACTCCATAAAGATGCCCCCGCTTTGGCGGTAGAATTCCTCATCGGTTTCATAGACGCCCTGAATGCTTTGGGTAAAGCGGGCACCTGCCAGAGGGTGGTAGCTCATCATGCGGTCCCAATGCAGGTAATTCTGGTGGCCATTGGTTTCCTGCAGGCCGAAGTCCATGCCCGGGAAGGGCGGCAGGCGGGCCGCCACCACCTTGTTCCAGTCCACCAGTATGGGGTTGACGGTGAGGTCGGCGCAAAAGCAGGGCACCTGCCGCTCGTAAGCGGCCTGGGCAATTTTCAGGGTCATGCTCATGGTTTTGGCTATGGCCTTGAGGGCAATGCAGTTGTAGCCCTGCTCTATGCGGGCAATGGCGTCGGCATCGGTATGGGCGCTTTCGTCGGCGGCCACCCGCGGCCCACGGGCCGCGATTTCGTGCACGGGCGCCTGGTTGCGTTCGCCAAAAGGCTCTTCCACCACCGCAATCTGGGGCAAAGCCCCGATCTTTTCGGCATGATCCAGAAAACGCAGCAGGCTTTCCTGCTTGTCGTAGCGCCCGTTGGCGTCGAAGTAGTATGGCAGCTTGCCATCGGCCGTATGGGGCGTCTCATAATGGCCGATGGTTTGGTGTATGGCCGAAAGAAAGGCCTTGTCCTTCTCCAGCATTTCGGCCTGCGTACCGGGGGCGCCTATTTTGATTTTCATGATAAAAAAACCCTGATCGGCCAGCTGCTTGATTTCCTCCATAGGCGTGCCATAGCCCAGGGCAGGTATGCTGGCTACTTTGCTGTGGCGGTAGCTCAGGCCGGGGCGGTAGGCTTCGGGCAGCAAATCGTCGAATTGGGTAATGCCGTGGCTGGCTGCGTACAGCAGCCAGGCGGCATTGTCGAGGCCCACCAGGGCATTGAGCGCAAAGGTTTTGCGCAGTTGATCCTGGCCGGTAATGGCTTTGCCGTAGGCCAGCACCTCCTCCAATAAGTCATCCAGCAGGCCCACAGGCGTTTCAAAGCTTTGGCCCTTCACCATTTGCAGGGCCCGCTCGCCCATGGCAAACATGAGGGCATTGCCCCCGTTTTCGGAATGGCCGGCAAATACCGATGCATCCGACCACAACACGTTTTGGGTGCCCAGGCCGATTTTGCCCACGCCCTCATCGTTTTCGAGATAGGCCACAGTCTGCCACACTTCTTTCATGGCACTGCCCTTAAAGCCAAAAGGTTTGCGCAGGGGCTCACGCTCAAAATTGGCATTGACGCGCTTGATGCGAATGGATTTTTTCATCTGGGGGGTACACTTGAGATGGGGCAGCCCGCTCAGGGCCAGGGCCCCCAGGGTGCCGGTGGTTTTGACAAACTGACGCCGGGAAATAGACATAGCTGCTGGATTTGGCTGCCTGATGGGCACAGTGCCGTATGCGACTGTACCCTCAAAAAGCGTTTTTCCAAATTAACAGAATTTTCCGCTTTCTTAAGCTCAGCAGCCAGCCCCAGCCAGAAAACAATCGTTTGTTCCCCAAAAACCTGACTGCCGGCCTGCTGCACCTGACAGCCGCATTCCTACGTCTGCTTTTCCCGGTAGGGGTTTTTCATGTTCATGCGCAGCAGTTGGGTCGTCCAATCCTGCACGTCGGGCACAATGGCATCGAAGGCCATGGCCGGGCCGCTGCGCATCCCTTTTTTGGCTGGCGGAGGCAGGCCATCCATTTTGAACTTTTCCACGTCAAATTCAATTTTACGCGTAGCCACTACCAGTTTGAGGTAGGCATCAACATAGGGGCTGGGATAAGCCGCCGCGTGTTTGGGGTCCATGAAGTTGAATGCCACATTCATCTCATGGGTTTTGCCCGCCGGAATGCTGATGATGCTTTCCTGCCCCGGTATGCCCGCTATGGAAAAGTCGATAAACATCATCAGAGGTGCCACGTTCAGGCTTTGGGTGCTGGTATTTTTCAGGATAATCTTAAAAAAGCCCATGGCGTACTCCTCGTTGATGATGCTTTCGTAGGCCAGTAGCGGCTCTCCCTTGTCATTAAGGGGGACGGGTTTTTGGGCTTTGATTTCCCGCTTGTTGGTGTCGTGGTTGAATTCAGTTTCCAGGCTGAAGAAACTGACGGCAATGGGGGGTTTGTATTTAAAAATTTTGGGCTGGGTATTTTCCAGTTCTTTTACAAACTCCCAGCGCCCAATGTTGTTGAGGTACTTGTTGATTACGGTTTCAACGGCTTTTTCCTGAAAGCCTTTGAGGGACTTGCTGGATTTGCCGTGCTCTTCTTTGACAATGGGCCGGAAAACGGTATCGGAAGGCAGGCAGATGAGGTAGTCCTCCTCCTTCTGGCGGGCCACCACCATGTACTGGGCCTGCTCAATGGACTCAACAATGTGGAGATTGTCTATGGCCAGGTCTTTGAGTTTTTTTTGAAACAGGCGGATGCCGTTTCCGGGCGCTGTGAGTTTTTTGCCCGATTGGTCCAATTCCACCAGGGCAATATTGACAGGGGCCGAAAAAAAGTTATCCAGAAAGCCTTTGTAGGAAATTCCTTTTTCTTCCTCTTCATCCGGTATGGGCAAAAAAGCTGCATCTTTGAGTTCGCAGTATTCGGGATGCACCTTGGCAATGTCGGTACTGCCCAGCACCTTGCCCGTGTTGTCTTCCACGCGCACCCTGGGCGTGCGCGCATTACTCACCGGCGGAATGCCGTGAATGGCGCCCATGTTCATCACCCATCTGCCCCCTTCGTATTGGATGAGCCCGTAGAGGCCTTTGCCGTCTGCTTCTCCCCCCAAAAAGCCCTCAAACAGCCATTCGGCTCCATTGCCAGAGGCATATATCTGGGGCGTTTGGGGCTTTTGGCCGCGTACAAAACGACGCACCCGGTGGCTGAGGTCGTAGTAGGAGACGCCCCCCTCCGACTGATTCAGCACCGAAAGCAGGGTATAGGTAAAAATGCCTCCTTTTTCTTCTTCATCCTCCCAGGTCCAGTCTTCGAGGGCCGACTCCTCTGAGCGGCAGGCCGCCAGCTGGATCACCGCCGGGGGCGGCAGCAGCTCATCCAGGGCGTATTTTTTTAGTTGGTCGCCCGCAATGGCGGGGAGCGATTGTGCCACGGCCCGGTTGCTGCTTTGTTGTTTGAGCCGCTCTACCCAGGCGGGGGAAAACACAAAATCCTCCCAGGACCGTGCCTTTACTTTTTCGCTCAGGCGTTTTTTGGGCCCATCTTTGTTTTTCTTCTTCTGCTGAATGTCGCGTATGTTGCCTCCTGCATGGCAGCAGTCAAACATGGCCACCGTATGGGGGCCGTTCTTGCTCACCTGATGCAGCAGGTAGCGCAATTCCTTATCGGCCAGGTCGGTACCGGTGCGTTTCCCGCTTTTATCCTCGGCCCGGCTGTCGTACAGCACGATGGTTTCGAGCTGGTCGTCGGCTTCATAGGCCTTAAAGTATTCGTTGGCTACCTCCTGGGCGCCGTGGCCGGAATAGTAAAAAAGGGCGATGTCGCCCTCGCCCGCCTGCGCCAGGTGGTCCAGAAAGGCCAGACTGACGTTTTCCTTGGTGGCCTGCTCGTTGAGCAGGGTTTTGATGTGCAGGGGCTTAGCCATTCCCCGGGCGGGCATGTTGGCCTGAAGCCAGGCTTTCATGGCTTTGACGTCATTTTCGCAGCCGTGCAGGGAATCCACATGGCCGTCGTAATCGTTGATGCCCACCAGCAGGGCGTAGAAGTTGGGAGATGACTTTGCAGGCATAGGGAAGGATTTGGAGTTGATTATTCAGGGGCTGCCCCACCCACCATTCAGGTTGGAGGCGTAGCTGAGTGTATAAGTGAAAGAAAAACAGGGCTCAATCAACCATTAGCCATCGCCAACCTTACCCCGGCCTTCGCCCTTTCCGGGCTCTATTTCCAGCTCTCCGGTAGCAGCATTGGCGCCAAACAGGATATGGGAAAAGGCCACGGCCAGCTCCTGGCTCCCCATCACGCTCATGTTTCCCCCCTGAACCTGAACCGATACACCGGTTTTTTGTTTGTCGATGAGGGTTTTGACGGTCTTGAGGTCAAGCGAGGCGGGGTCCTGCAGGTGCAGGCTGAAGCCTTTGCTAACCACCACCGAATGCACCAGCCAGAGGTCGGGCGGCGGGCTTTTGAGCAATTCCCCGGCTGTGGGGTTGGCCGTCTCGAGCTTGCCGGCCCGGTAGGCATTGCGGAGGTCATTTTTCGAAAAGCCTATGCCCGATAACTTGGGAAAAGAAAGGGCCATGTTGCCGGCCAACTTCAGCTTTTTCACAATTTCGTCCGGCTCAATTCCCCAGGCGGTCAGGTAATTGCCCAGGATATCCACAGCTTTACGGTTGGACAAAAAACCACTTTTGTTGCCGCTGCCCGGAATGGACACCTTGCGGCTTACCGTCAGGTTTAAGGCAGGAGATTGGGTAAACAACTGGTCAAAATCATTCAACAGGGCAGAGACTTTTTTCCCCTTTCGCACGTAATAAGAAAGGGGCTCCAACTCTGTACCGGGCATTTGCACAAACTCCTCTTTGGGCAGTATGCGCTCCAGTCCTCTGGAAATGAATGTCTCTTTTACTTTTTGAGTGTAGAACATCTGGAATATAAATAAAGGGTGATGAGGTGGCCGCTAAACGCAGAGCAGAGAGGCCACAACAGATGATTAGGTGGATGACAATTTTCTGACTTCTGTATTCAAGTATAGGCAATAATCTGAATAATAGAAAGAATTTTGCTTATTTATCCTTATCTTTTGGGTACATACATTTATTTTTATGAGATCGAGATTTGTTTGGTGCATGTTGTTAGTGCTGGCCGGAAACTTCCTGCTCAGCAGGCTTGGTGCCCAAAACAGTACCCTGCATCTCCAGAATTTTCTACCGAAAGCGTATAAGGAAGACGTCATTTCGGCCAGCCCCCAAAACTGGGACCTGGCCCAGGGCCCGGAAGGCAACATATACGCCACCAATTTCTCCGGAATCCTGGAATACGACGGTAGCCACTGGCGCTTGCTGGACCATGGTAAGATCAAATCGGCCCCATCATTCATAGCAGTAGATGCCGCCGGCACCCTCTATGCCGGCGGGAAGGGCGATCTGGGGTATTTTCGCCCCGATGCCAGCGGGAATCTGACGTTTCATTCCCTCAAAAACGATCTGCCTGCTGCATTCGAAAAGCAGACATTGGATGTACAGGATATCCACTGCCTGGAGCAGGCCACTTATTTCGTGGGAAGCGATTGGGTGTTGAAGTGGGATCCCGGGCAGAAACAACTGAGCTATTACCCCAGCCAGACAAACATTACCGTCAACTTTGTACATGCCGGTCAGTTGTATGTGCTCACAAAAGGAGGCAGTTTTTATACCCTGCATGCCTCGGGCTGGAAAGCCCTGGACACCTTTGACTTTCAGCCTTTTCCCTCTCCCATCCTGGCCATTCCCCAGGCAGAAAGCAGCCCGCTCAACAAGTTGCTGCTGGTATTTCCTGATGCGCTGTTGTGG